>JAVBTJ010000056.1:0-60897 GCA_031556215.1 Oxalobacter sp. | reverse complement strand
TATCGAAATCTTCCGGGCCGATGCTGGTGCCGAGCGTGGCGATCAGCGTGGTGATCTGCTCAGAGGAAAGCATTTTCTCAAAGCGTGATTTTTCCACATTGAGCACTTTGCCGCGCAGGGGCAGGATGGCCTGGAATTTGCGGTCGCGCCCCTGTTTTGCCGAGCCGCCAGCCGAGTCGCCCTCGACGATATACAGTTCAGCCAGTGCAGGGTCTTTTTCCTGGCAGTCGGCAAGCTTGGCCGAAAGGCCGAGGCCGTCCAGTACGCCTTTGCGCCGTGTCAGTTCCCTTGCCTTGCGGGCTGCTTCACGCGCCCGGGCTGCCTCAACGATTTTGCTGCAGATGATTTTGGCGTCTCCCGGCCTTTCCAGCAGGTAATCCGTCAGTGTCTTGGCAACGATTTCTTCCACCGGGCCGCGGACTTCCGACGAGACGAGCTTATCCTTTGTCTGGGAACTAAACTTGGGTTCCGGAACCTTGACGGAAAGCACACAGGTCAGCCCTTCGCGCATATCGTCGCCGGAGACATCGACCTTGGCTTTTTTGGCCAGTTCGTTTTCCTCGATATAGCGGTTGATGACACGGGTCATGGCCGCCCGCAGGCCGGTCAGGTGGGTGCCGCCGTCGCGCTGGGGGATATTGTTGGTATAACAGAGCACCTGCTCGTTATAGCTGTCATTCCACTGCATCGAGATATCGACCGTGATTGGCGTATCCTGGTCGGACATCCGCTCGCCGGTGGCCTGGAAAATGTTTGAGTGCAGGACATTTTTACCCTGGTTGATGTATTCGACAAATCCCCGGGTGCCGCCTTCATAGGCAAACAGTTCGGAACGGCCTGTGCGCTCATCGGCCAGGTAGATGCGCACACCGTTATTCAGGAATGACAATTCACGGATCCGGCGCGCCAGGGTGTCGTAATTGAATTCAATGGTGCCGGAGAAAATCGTATCGTCCGGCCAGAAATGCACCTTGGTGCCGCTTCCCTGGGCATCGCCAACAACCTGGATAGGAACACATTTTGCACCGTCGATCATCTCGATGACGGGATTTTGGGGGATGCCCCGGGCGAATTCCATGTAATGCTTTTTGCCGTCACGCTGGATGGTCAGTTGCAGGAGCGTGGAAAGGCCGTTTACGCAGGAAACTCCTACGCCATGAAGCCCGCCGGAAACCTTGTATGAATTCTGGTCGAATTTTCCGCCCGCATGCAGTTCCGTCATGACAATTTCAGCCGCGCTGCGTTTCGGGATGTTTTTGTCATCGAGCTTGATCCCGGTTGGAATGCCGCGCCCGTTATCCGTAACCGATACCGAATTGTCGCTGTGCAGGGTGACATGGATTTCCGTGCAGTAACCGGCCAGCGCCTCGTCAATGGAGTTATCCAGTACTTCAAATACCAGATGGTGAAGCCCCGTGCCATCGGAGGTGTCGCCGATGTACATGCCCGGACGTTTGCGAACCGCTTCAAGACCTTCCAGAATCTGAATCGACTCTTCTCCGTATCCGTTGTTGTCCTGGTTATCAGTATGTTGGTTTTGTGACATGAAACAGCCTTTTAAAAACACAGGCCCGGCCAGCGGGCTTCAATAAACGATACGGATGCACGAAAAAACGATAAATGCATCCGCACCGGAAAGCATTCAGACATTAAATGCGCATCGGCATGACGACATACCTGAAATCGGGATGATCCGGCAGGGTAATGAGTGCGGATGAATTGGCGTCACCCAGTTCAACCACGATTTCATCGCTTTTCTGGTTGCCAAGCACATCCAGCAGATAGGTCACATTAAAACCGATATCAATGCTGTCGCCGGTATAGTCGATTTCAAGCTCTTCAATCGCCTCTTCCTGTTCCGTATTGGTCGAACTGATTTTGAGGCTGCCGGCATCAACAATGCAGCGAATGCCCTTGAACTTGTCGCTCGTCATGATGGCGGCCCGCTGCAGGGAACGCTGTAATTGATCACGCGAGACAGGGAAGCGGTTTTTGTAGCCTTTGGGGATCACGCGGGTGTAATCCGGAAATTTGCCCTCAACCAGCTTGGAGATGAGTTCAATGCCACTGAAAGAAAACTTGACCTGCCCGGCGCCGATGTCGATGCGAACCGGCTCATCCGAGTCATCGAGAAGACGTTGCAGTTCAAGGACCGTTTTACGCGGGACGATGACGTCGTTGCGCTCATAGGTTTCACCGGTTTCAATCTGGCTGTAGGCCAGGCGGTGCCCGTCTGTTGCGACGGCAGAGAGGGCCTTGCCATCGGCAATCAGCAAGAGGCCGTTCAGGTAGTAACGGATATCTTGCTGTGCCATCGCGAAATGCACCATGCCCAAAAGCGCTTTCAGCGTTTTCTGGGAAAGCGCGATGCGGGTTTCATATTCCGAGACTTCCGCAACCGTCGGAAAATCATCGGCTGGCAGGGTTTGCAGCGAAAAGCGGGATTTGCCGGACTGGACAGTCAGGCGCTTGTCGACGAGGGTCAGGGAAACATCTGCCGAATCCGGCAGGGCGCGCAGGATATCAACCAGTTTTCGGGCCGCGACAGTGGTTGCCGCTGTTTCGTCCCCGGCGCCGACATCGGCGCTCGTCATAATCTGGACTTCCGTGTCCGTCGACAGGAAAGAAACCGCGTTACCGTCTTTTTTGATCAGGATATTGGCAAGGATTGGCAGGGTGTGTCTGCGCTCAACAATGCCGCTGACCATTTGCAGGGGGCGAAGGAGATTGTCTCTGCCGGTTTTTACAAGTTGCATGTTTCAGTCCTTGAAAAATGAATATCTGGTTGAATATAAATGGTTTAATCCGTCAGCCCTTCAGCGTTTGCTCCAAAACGTGCAGTTCGCGATTGCATTCCGGGTTTTTTATCCGATCCTGCGCGATTTTCCTGACGGCGTGCAATACCGTGGTGTGGTCGCGTCCGCCAAAGAGTTCGCCGATTTCAGGCAGGCTTTTCTGGGTCAGTTCTTTTGTCAGGTACATGGCGATCTGACGGGGGCGGGCAATATTAGCCGGGCGGCGACGGGAATACATGTCCGCAACCTTGATATGAAAGAAATCCGCAACGGTTTTCTGGATATTCTCAACCGAAATCTGGCGGTTTTGCACAGACAGCAGGTCTTTCAAGGCTTCTTTTGTCAGATCGATGGTAATGCCCTGGCCGTGGAAACGGGAGTATGCCAGTATTTTCCGCAGGGCGCCTTCCAGTTCGCGCACATTGGAACGAAGATGCTTGGCAACAAAAAAGGCCACGTCATCCGTAAGCTGCACGCCTTCCATCCCGGCTTTTTTCAGCAGGATGGCAACCCGCATTTCCAGTTCCGGCGGTTCGATGGCAACGGTCAGTCCGGCATCAAAGCGCGAGGTCAGGCGGGCTTCCAGGCCGGCAATTTCCTTCGGGTAGGTTTCACTGGTAAGGATAATCTGCTTTCTCGCCGCGATCAGCGCCTCAAACGCATAGAAAAACTCTTCCTGGGTTCTGGGCTTTCCAACGAAAAACTGGATATCGTCAATCAGCAGGACATCCAGCGAATGGTAATAGCGTTTGAGCTCATCAAACCCTTTTCGCTGGTATGCGGTCACCACATCACGGACGTACTGTTCTGCATGGATATAACGGATACGGGCGCCCGGCTTGTCCTGCATGACCTGGTTGCCGATGGCATGGATCAAGTGCGTTTTGCCGAGACCGACACCGCCAAACAGATAAAGCGGGTTATAGGAAACCCCCGGATTATTGGCAACCTGGATGGCCGCAGCCCTGGCCAGCTGGTTGGCTTTACCGGTAACAAAGCTGTCAAAGGTCATTTCCCGGTTGATGCCGCTTTCATCCCGCGAGGATTCCACCACCGGAGAGGGCTGCCGAACGTCAGGTGCCGGGCGACTTGGCGGCGCATCGGAAAGGTGCTGCGGCGAAGGCAGGGCGGATTTGGCCGGTTTGGAAACAATCGAAAACCGGACTTCGACTGGTGTTTGCCAGTATTCGGAGGCCAGTGCCGCCAGGCGGTCTGAAAACTGGTTTTTTGCCCAGTCCAGCTTAAAGCGGTTGGGCGCGGCAATGCTTAAAACATGGTTCTCATAGCCGAGCAGCGTCAATGGCTTTATCCACGCGTTGTACTGTTGCGGAGTCAGCTCCAGCTCCAGTTGATTCAGACAGTTTTGCCAGAAGTTTTCCATTGGTGAAAAATAAACCCTTGCCGCTTGGGGGCAGTATTTCCATCGCCTGTTTACTGGCGACATTGGATGTCACAAATAAAACAGGCGTTTTTATTAATTGAATCGGGTTATTTTACTCTGAAACGGGGAAGTTATCCACAGGTCAGGATGATTTTTGGGCGGTTTCTTTGCTAAAATGCGCCATAGTATTGACAGACAGGGCAAAACTACGGTCTAATCACGGGTTCTTTGCACGTAAAGTGATGCCTTTTTTATGGCTGGTGTGGTTATGCTGGCAGCCGGTGTCAATTTGACGAAGCAACAGAGTTACCTGTTTATTATTGCTGACTAGCGAGACCATCATGAAACGTACCTATCAACCTTCAGTTGTACGCCGCAAGCGTACCCACGGTTTCCGTGCCCGTATGGCAACGAGAAGTGGCCGCGCTGTGCTCAATGCACGTCGCGCAAAAGGCCGTAAACGTCTGACAGTATAAGTCTGACGGTGCCAATTGCTTGTCGTGTGAGCGATCATTTTTCACGCGAAAGGCGCATCGTTAAAACGGATGATTTTTCATCCGTTTTTCGTTTGAGGCCAAAAAACAGGACGGCGCATTTTACCCTGTATGCCCGAAAGAGCGATTTGCCCCATGCCCGCCTGGGTGTGGTCGTGGCAAAGCGCCTGGCCAGGCGGGCGGTAACCCGTAATACCATTAAACGGGTCTGCCGGGAGGTGTTCAGGAAAAGGGAGCTTGGCGCACTGGACTGTATTGTGCGGCTTTCCGCCCCGCTGGTTGCCCGCAGCGAGCGGGCGACGGGGAAAAGCCTCAGGCGGCAGGTAAAAGAAGAGCTGGAGCAGTTATTTGCCATGCGGACAAAAGACCGGAAAAGCGGATGAAATCACCATTGCAACGGGTTTTGCTTTTTCTTCTGCGCATATATCAATTGTGCATTAGCCCCTTTTTAGGGCAAAATTGTCGTTTTTACCCAACATGTTCCCAATATGCAATGGAAGCCATTTCGACGCATGGCTGTATAAAGGGGCTGTTTTTAGCACTTTGCCGTTTGTGCAAATGCCACCCGTGGCATGCAGGTGGATTTGACCCTGTCCCGCCAAAAAAGAGCGAATCAGTTTCGTCTCGGTGTAAACATCAGAACTAGAGATTTATGGATACCAAAAAACGCACGACATTATGGCTTATTCTGGCAATAGCGCTGTTTATGCTCTGGGACAACTGGCAGGTTTACAGGGGAGGGACATCCCTTTTCTTCAGAAAAAGCGCCGAGCAGACCCAAAGCGCCAAACAGGGGCTGCCGGAGGTGCCTGTCCAGACGGCGGCTATTCCGGTTATAGATGAACCAGCGCAGAAACCGGTTGAGGAAAAACTGGCCAAGCCAGCCAAACCGGCAGAAACCATTACGATTACAACGGATGTGCTGGTTGCCCGGATCAGTACGGCAGGGGGTGTTTTTGACCACCTTGAGCTTTTAAAACACCGTGACAATGTCGATCCGGAAAAGCACATGGCGCTTTTCCAGAAAAACGAGCACCTGACTTATCTTGCCCAGACGGGATTAACGGGAGGCGCCTACCCGAACCATACCACGGTGTATACCGTCCGTCCCGGCAGCCGGACGCTGGGTGACGCCAATGAACTCCGGCTGGTGATGGATGCCGAGCAGGGGGGCGTTCGCCTGACCAAGACGTATACCTTCCACCGCAATGACTATACGGTCGACATCCGGCATGAGGTGACCAACCTGGGCAAGGAGCCGATCAATCCTTCGGTTTATCTCCAGCTGGTTCGCGACGACAGCAAGCCGGAAGGGCAATCACGCTGGATCAGCACCTTTACCGGCCCGGCGGTTTACTCGGAGCAAAGCAAGTTCCAGAAGCTGGACTTTGACAAGATTGCGGAAGGCAAGGCCGATTTTGTTACCAAGGCAGACAATGGCTGGGTCGGCATGGTTCAGCACTACTTTGTTTCCGCCTTCATTCCCAAGGAGGAGACGCAGCGCGAAAACTTTGCCCGGAAAATTGATGCCCACCTTTTTGCCTTTGGCGAAGTGGTGCCGGTCGGGACAGTGGAGTCCCACAAGACGATGACAACGGAGTCGCGCCTTTATGCCGGGCCGCAGGAGTCGGCCCTTCTGGAAAAAACCGCGCCCGGGCTGGAACTGGTCAAGGATTATGGTTTCCTGACGATTGTGGCCAAGCCGATTTTCTGGCTGATGGTACAGATTCACAAGGAACTGGGTAACTGGGGCTGGACGATTATCCTGTTGACGGTTCTTATCAAAATTGCCTTTGTCCCGCTTTCTGCCGCCAGCTACCGGAGCATGGCGCGGATGAAGCAGCATATGCCGAAGATCATGGAACTGAAGGATCGTTACGCGGACGACAAGCCGCGCCAGAACCAGGTCTTGATGGATTATTACAAGGCGGAGAAAATCAATCCGGTCGGTGGCTGCCTGCCGGTGGTGATCCAGATACCGGTCTTTATTTCGCTTTACTGGGTGCTGTTGGCCAGTATCGAGATCAGGAATGCGCCCTGGCTTGGCTGGATTACTGACCTGGCTGCGCCAGACCCGTATTACATCCTGCCGGTTCTGATGGCGGTTTCCATGTTTATCCAGCAGAAAATGAGCCCGCCGCCGCCGGACCGGATGCAGGCCAAGTTGATGATGACGATGCCGGTCATCTTCTCGATTACGTTCTTTTTCTTCCCGTCAGGGCTGGTGCTTTACTGGGTGGTCAACAACATCCTGTCCATCCTGCAGCAATGGTGGGTAACCAAGCGCTACCAGAATGAAATAATACAGGACAAGTCGAAAGCAAAAGGCAAATAAGTCAAATCAGGAAAAGGCTCGTAAATACGGGCCTTTTTTACGGGAAAGCAACAGAGACAAAATGATCTGGATATTTGATCTGGACAATACACTGCATGATGCATCCCATGCGGTTTTTCCTGCTATTACGGCCAATATGAATGCGTTTATTGCCGAGCGGACAAAAAAGCCGGGAGAGCCGGTTTCGCCGGAGTCAGCCAATGCGATTCGCCTTTCGTACTGGAAACGGTATGGTGCAACCATACTGGGCATGATCCGGCATCATGGCGTGAAGCCGAAAGAATTTCTCGAGGCATCGCATGATCTGGGGGATCTGTCTCTAATGATCCGGGCCGAGCGCGGCCTGAAGCGCTTGATGCGGCGTCTTCCGGGCAAAAAGATCCTTTTGACCAATTCTGCTTACGGTTATTCCCGTGACGTATTGCGGCATCTCGGATTGCATCGGTATTTTGCCCGGCATGTTTCCATCGAATCGATGCAGGTTCACGGGCAGCTTTTACCCAAGCCATCCAGAAAATTATTCCGCAAGATCGTGATTTCGGAAAAGACCAGCCCTTCCCAATGTGTGCTGGTGGAAGACAGTGAGGCTTCATTAAAGGCCGGCCGGGCGGTAGGAATGCGCACGGCCCTGATTACCCGATATACCGGACGGGACCGTTTTTCCGGACATGCAACGCCCCAGCAGAAAAGAAAAGGCCAGCAGAATCGTCCCGTTTTTGTGGATGTGAAAGTACAATCCATCCGGCAACTGCCCGCTTATCTGAAAAAGTTCAGATAGTTTTTTATCCGTTTTCTGGAATTTTTATGTCATCAGCCAAAACAGGTGAACGCAAACTGCAGATACTTCAGGCATTGGCGCAAATGCTTGAGCAGCCACAAAGCGAAAAAATAACCACGGCGGCACTGGCGCGCCGCTTGTCCCTTTCCGAGGCCGCGCTTTACCGGCATTTTGCCAGCAAGGCCCAGATGTTTGAGGGGCTGATCGAGTTTATTGAAGCCACCGTTTTCGGGCTGGTCAACCAGATCGCGCAACAGGAGGAAAGCGGGTTGTCGCAGGCGCGGGCCATCATCATCATGCTCCTGAATTTTGCCGAGCGTAATCCGGGAATGACGCGAGTCCTGACAGGCGATGCGCTGGCGAATGAAGACGAGCGGCTGCAGTCCAGGATGAACCGGTTTTATGACCGGATCGAACTGGCTTTTCGCCAGAGCTTGCGTGTGGCCGTTGCGCAGGGATATGGAAAAGAAGAGGAGGCCGGGATTCGTGCCGGGATTCTTGTCGCTTTTGTATCCGGGCGCTGGCAGCGGTATGCCAAAACCGGATTCAAGGTGAACCTCACAGAAGACTTGCCGTCGCAAATCGGGTTGCTCCTGATTTAGGGCGCCGCACCTCAACAAAGGTCGTCTGCCGGGTTTGCCTGGCGTTATAATTTCCGGAAAGGTAAATAAAAGTAACGTGGCAGGATGTGCCGCGTTTCCGTTTTCTCCATGACAGGATGACTTACACAGGATGCTTATGCCAGGCCGTTACGTTTCTCGTTCCCCTCTTTTTTCGCTTGGACTGACAGGCGGGATCGGCAGCGGGAAATCCACCGTTGCAAAACTGTTTGCCGAACATGGCGCGGGTATCGTGGATATGGACGATATCGCCCATAAGCTGACGGCGCCGGGGGGACGCGCAATGGCCGTGATTCGCCGTGAGTTCGGGGATGAGTTTGTCAGTGAGGACGGCTCCCTGGACAGGGCCAGGATGCGGGTGCTTGTTTTTCAGGATCCTTCCGCCAGAAAGCGGCTGGAAAACATCCTGCATCCGATGATCCTGCAGGAGGCGGTTGATGAGGCTGCGCAACTGGATCGGGATTACCTTGTTTTTGTCATCCCGCTTCTGACGGAGCAGTCGATATGGCAGGGTATCGCCAGCTATGTCCTGGTTGTGGACTGTCCCGAGGAGTTGCAGATCCAGCGGGTGATGGCACGCAGCAATATGCGCCGAGAACAGGTGGAGTCCATTATGGCAACGCAGGCGACGCGGGCAGAGCGCAAGGCAATTGCGGATGATGTGATCCTCAATGACGACGGGGTGGAAAAACTGTCTGCCGTGGTGGCAAGCCTGGATAAAAAATACCGGAAAATTGCGGAAAACAGGCTTGCCGGACAAGATTTAAATTGAATTTTGATCCTTGATCGTTCAAAATCATAAGATGTTGGGAAGGCTTAAAGAAAAGGGCTTATTTTGATCATTTACGAATATCCTTTCAACGAACGGATACGTACGTTGTTGCGTCTGGAAGATTTGTACGAGCGCTTCCAGTATTTCCTCGCCCAGGATCATTCCCTGCCGCACCATATTGCGCTATCAACCATATTTGAAATGCTGGAAGTGACTGGCAGGGCCGACCTGAAATCGGATCTGCTTCAGGAACTGGAACGGCAAAAGCAGATACTGACCGGATACCGCGCCCATCCCAATGTCCAGGCAAAAGTGCTGGATTCCGTTCTTTCCGAGATTGAGCAGGTCAGCAGTGCGCTGCTCAATTCACAGGGAAAGACCGGCCAGACGATACGGGAAAACGAGTGGCTGATGAGTATCCGTGGCCGCACGATTATTCCGGGCGGCGCCTGCGAATTTGACTTGCCGTCCTATTATGCCTGGCAGAAAAAACCGACAGAGAAACGGCGCTCGGATATCGAAAGCTGGTTTTCCCCCCTGACGCCGTTGCTCAATGCCATCAGCATGGTGCTGCGTCTTTTGCGTGATTCCGGCACCCAGATGACGATGGTGGCGGAGTCCGGCAGTTACCAGCAGATGCTGCAGGGCAAAACCTACCAGATGCTGCGCCTCAGCCTGAATTCGGCGCTCAACGCGATTCCCGAGGCGTCTGCCAACAAGTACATGCTGTGGGTTCGTTTTACCTCGCAGGATGGCGACATGAAACCCAGGCCGATTGACAGCGATATTCCTTTTGAACTGACCCTGTGCTGACATGACGATGGCCAAAGTAAGGTGCCCGGTCTGCAATGCCGAGGTGGAATGGGTGGAAAAAAACATGTACCGCCCGTTTTGTTCGTTGCGTTGCAAGCAGATTGACCTGGGGGCATGGGCAGAGGAAAAATACACGGTTCCGGTTGTCGGCCAGACGGAACACAGCGAAGAAAACGACATGCCCTGATTCCAGGTTGCCGATACAACAAATTTTGACCCGCTTGCGAATATTTTCAGATGGTGTATATAATATGCTTCATGGTCAAGATGAATCAATTCGCGACATCACCCCTTTCTCAGCGCTGGCGTAAGCCAACTGCCTGACGATACTTTGCGCCCTGCGGGCGCGTAAAAAATCCCTGTCTTTGATTTTCTGCCTGCGTATTGACGCGTGTGCAGCCAATTCAAAATCCGACTGCCTTGTGGAAGTTTGCGCTTCCCGAAAAATTCATGGAGCGGCTCATGTTGCTGATGATAGATAATTACGACTCATTCACTTATAACCTGGTGCAGTATTTTGGCGAACTGGGTGAAACGGTCGCGGTTTACCGTAATGACGCGATTACAGCAGACGAGATAACCCGGATCAAACCGGACAGAATCTGCATTTCCCCTGGCCCGGGCGCACCGGACAGCGCGGGGATTTCCCTTGATGTGCTGAAACAGTTTTCCGGCGTGATTCCCATTTTAGGCGTTTGCCTCGGGCACCAGGCCATTGGCGAGGCGTTTGGCGGCCGGGTTGTGCATGCCCGGCAGGTCATGCACGGCAAGGTTTCCCGCATTACCCACGCCAATACCGGCGTGTTCCGGGATTTGCCCAATCCCCTGACGATTACCCGCTATCACTCCCTTGCCATTGAGCGGGAGACACTTCCCGACTGTCTTGAGGTGACGGCCTGGGCCGATGATGGCGAGATCATGGGGGTGCGTCACAAAACCTTGCCCGTGGAAGGCGTGCAATTCCATCCGGAATCCATCCTGTCGGAAGCCGGGCACGCGCTGTTCCGAAATTTCCTGACAAAATAATTTTTTAGGATACTGATTATGTCTATTACGCCTCAGGAAGCATTGGTGCGGTGCATTGATCACCGCGAGATTTTTCATGATGAAATGCTGTTCCTTTTTCGCCGGATCATGAGTGGCGAGATGTCGCCGCTGATGGTGGCGGCCCTGACAATGGGGTTGCGCGTGAAAAAGGAGACGGTGGGCGAAATCGCTGCTGCAGCGCAGGCCCTGAGGGAATTTTCCGTCAAGGTCGAGGTGCCGGATACCGGCAATCTGCTGGATATTGTCGGCACCGGCGGAGACGGAGCGCATACCTTCAATATTTCCACTGCCGCCATGTTTGTTGCGGCGGCCTGTGGCGTGCGGGTTGCCAAGCATGGCGGGCGCAGTGTTTCATCCTCATCGGGCAGCGCGGATCTGCTGGAAGCGCTTGACGTCAATATCAATCTCCCGCCGGAAAAAATTGCCGAATCGATTGAAAAGACCGGCATCGGTTTTATGTATGCGCCAAACCATCATTCGGCGATGAAGCATGCAAGGGTAGTGCGGCAGGAACTGGGCGTGCGCACGATTTTCAATATTCTGGGGCCGCTGACCAACCCGGCTTATGCCGAAAATGTGCTGATGGGCGTTTTCCACCCGGATCTTGTCGGTATCCAGGTTCGCGTTTTGCAGAAAATGGGGGTCAAGCGCGCGCTGGTTGTCTGGGGGCGCGATAATCTGGATGAAGTTTCGCTTGGGGCGAGCACCCTGGTTGGCGAGCTTTCTGACGGGCAGGTTCGTGAATATGATATCCATCCGGAAGATTTTGGCCTTCGCATGTACGCCAGCCGGAATTTTGAAGTCTGCGATGCCGAGGACTCGAAGCAGCGGGTTCTGGAAGGACTGGCAAACAAGGGTGGCCCGGCAACCGATATCATTGCCCTGAATGCGGCAACTGCGCTTTATGCGGCCAACAAGGTCGATGCCATTGCAGACGGCCTGGTCATGGCGCGTGAGGCGATTGCTTCCGGGGCGGCGCTTGCCAAGCTGGAGGAATTTGTTGCTTTTACCCGAACCGGTATGAATTGATAAGGGAGAAAAAGATGTCGGATATCCTGAAGAAAATACTTGCGGTCAAACAGGACGAGGTCAGCGCGGCGAAAAAATACCGGCCATTGACCAGCCTGAGGGAAGAGGTCGAGACGGATGCGGAAATCAGGCGGGATTTGCGTGGGTTTGAAAAGGCACTGCGTTCACGCGTCCGCCGGAAAAAGGCGGGCGTTATCGCGGAAATCAAAAAAGCCTCCCCGTCAAAGGGGGTGATCCGCGACCCGTTTTACCCGGAGCAGATTGCCGAAAGCTATGCGGAGCACGGTGCGGCCTGTTTGTCAGTACTTACTGACAAGGTTTTTTTCCAGGGGGCGCCCGAGTATTTGCCGCGCGCCCGGAAGGCCTGCGATTTGCCGGTCTTGCGCAAGGATTTCATGATTGATTTTTACCAGGTGTACGAGGCCCGTCTCTGGCGGGCAGACTGCATTCTCCTGATTGTGGCGGCGCTTGACCAGGGGTTGATGCTGGAACTGGAAGCCTGTGCATCCGAGCTTGGCATGGATGTTCTTCTGGAGGTGCATGATGCGCATGAGCTTGATCGTGCCCTGCAACTGAAAACGCCGCTTTTGGGTATCAACAACCGCAATCTGCGTACCTTTGAGACATCCCTGCAAAATACGCTGGATCTGCTTCCTCATGTCCCCAGGGGGCGGCTTGTCGTCACAGAATCCGGTATTCTTGGACAGGAAGATGTAATGCGCATGCGTGATGCGGATGTGCATGCGTTCCTTGTTGGCGAAGCCTTCATGCGGGCCGCCGATCCGGGAAAAGAGCTTGCCCGGTTGTTTGAGGCGGCGTTGTAATCAGGTATCTTCCCATTTCAGCCATGACCGCCGGGCCTCAACGGTGGCAGGAGTCTGGTCTGCCGAAAGTGCCAGGGCATATTGCGGGGTGTCATCGGCCGCAAGCACGGCCGAAAAAACCATCAGTTCATCCCGGCGGAAGGCGTGGAGGATGACCGTATCGCCAACCAGGTACCGGGACAGGAGGTTGTCCAGCCCGGAAGATTCGGTGGGAATCCGGATGCCGTCAATGGCCACCAGCAAGTCGCCGGCGGACAGTCCGGCATCATGCGCCGCCCCGCCTTCATAGACATTGACGATCTTGCAATCGTTACCGGCTCGCACGGCACGGATATTCAGGCTGTTTTTCGGCTTTTTGGCAGGCTGTGTTTCGCTGACGCCAAAATGTTCAAAAAGGTGGCCCAGTGCCAGTTCTTCCGTACCGTGCACATAACGGCGGAAGAAATCTTTCAGATCCAGCCCGGTTGCTTCTTCCAGAAGCATTTCCGCTTCGGCTTCACGCAATCCTTTTTCCACCGATTCCGGTTCATGGTTGTGCCCGTAACGCTGCCACAAAAGCCGCATCCCGTCATCAAGCGATTTTTCGCCGTTGGTTCGGATGCGGATAGCCAGATCCAGCGCCAGGGCAACCAGGGAACCTTTGGTGTAATAGTTGACCTGCGAATTGGTGGCGTTTTCATCCTGCCGGTAAAACTTGATCCAGGCATCAAAGCTGGCCTCGGCAACGCTTTGCTTTTTTCGGCCCATGCCGCGTTTGACGCCATTGATGGTTTTTGCGATTCCCTGTAAGTAAGTGCTTACATCAATGAGGCCGCTTCGTACCATCATCAGGTCGTCGTAATAATTGGTGAATCCTTCAAAAAGCCACAGGAGGCGGGTATAGGCTTCATTTTGCAGGTCATAGGGCGCGAAAACGGCAGGCCGGATTCGTTTGACGTGCCAAGTATGAAAGTATTCATGGCTGCAAAGCCCGAGGAAATTCTTGTATCCCTCCCGCATGGCGGCCGGTTCGGAAGTGACGGCTTTTGCGGGCAAGTCGTTGCGGGAACAGATCAGGGCGGTTGAGGCACGGTGTTCCAGTCCGCCATAGCCATTGCCAACGGCGGTGACCAAAAAGACGTAGCGGCTCATGGGTGGTTTCTGGGTTTCCGGTTCAAAAAAGCGGATCTGGGCTTCACAGATGCGGGTCAGGTCGGAAACGATACGATCCATGTCCAGGTTGGGAATCCGTCCGGTAATGGCGATTTCATGCGGAATGCCCTGCGCTTCAAAAACGGCAAGGGAGAAAGTCCCCATTTCAACCGGATGGTCAATCAGTTCGTCATACCCGCTGGCGAGGTAAGTGCCGAATTCATGGCGTTTGGCGCCCTTTTCCGGCAGGGAGGTGGCAACACGCCAGCCGGTGTACGCCAGGTCGTCCGGTTTCCTGATATCGACGATGTGCGGCAGGTGTTCTTTGCCGATGACGCGCAGGAAAACGCTTGAGCCGTTGAAAAAGCCATGTGTCTGATCCAGGTGGGCGCTTCTGACAGACAGATCCCACGCGTAGATATCATATTCCAGCGTCAGGGGCTGGTTTCCACGGGCGGCTTGCCAGGTATGCTTGTCCTGTTTTTCCAGGGAGACTTCCTGCTGGCCGTTTGTCGCGCGAATCTGCACGATGTTCCGGGCGAATTCACGGATCATGTAACTGCCGGGAATCCACGCAGGCAGGACAAAACGCTGCCCGTCCGGATCAGGAGAAGAAACGGTGAGCGTTACCCTGAAAAGATGCCCGGCCGGATCGTGCGGTGTAATGGTGTAGTAAATCGCATTTGTCATGGAAACCGCCTTTCTGTCGGGCTGCAGGGAGGGTCAGAGAATCGGGGACAGCCAGGATGCGACTTGCGCCATTTCAACCTTGCGGCGTTTTGCCATATCAAGAACCTGGTCGCTGTCGATTCGGCCGACACTGAAATAGTGTGCATCCGGGTGGGCAAAGTAAAAGCCCGATATGGATGATGCAGGCGCCATCGCGTAGGATTCTGTCAAGGACATGCCGATTTCGCCGCATTTCAGTATTCGGAAAAGATCCTTTTTCACCGTGTGCTCGGGACAGGCCGGATAGCCGGGCGCCGGGCGGATGCCCTGGTAGGCTTCCCGCTGAAGCGCTTCGCAGGAAAGCTGTTCGTTCGGGACGTATCCCCACAGGTCTTTCCTTACCCGTTCGTGCAGGTACTCCGACAATGCCTCGACAAGCCTGTCGGCCAGTGCCTTGAGCATGATGCCGCTGTAATCATCCAGTGCCTTGTCAAAGCGTTCCAGCTGTTTTTCAATGCCCAGGCCAGTTGTGACGGCAAAGAGGCCGATATAGTCGGCAATGCCGCTTTCCCTGGGGGCAATGAAGTCGGAAAGGCATTGGTTGGGGCGTTGTTTTCCGTCAACGACCGGACGTTCTGTCTGCTGGCGGACGCCATGCCAGGTGAAGGCGATTTCGGAACGGGAGTCGTCCGTGTAAATGGCAATGTCGTCGTCATTCACGCTGTTGGCAGGCATGAGAGCAAGGGAGGCGTGCGCTGTCAGCCATTGGCCTTCGATCAGTTTTTTCAGCATGTCTTTGGCTTCTGAAAAAACCTTGCTGGCGGTTTCGCCGTGAACCGGGTCGCTCAAAATGGCCGGGTAGCTGCCGTGCAGATCCCAGACATGGAAGAAAGGCCCCCAGTCGATATAACCGGCAATGGTTGCCAGATCGACGTTTTTGAGGAATCGCTGGCCAATGTAGCGTGGCCTGGCCGGGGCATGGCTGTCCCCGAAAGACAGCTTTGCCTTGTTGTCCCTTGCCGTTTCAATCGGAATCAGGTCAAGCGGCTTTTTCTCCGCATGCAGGCGCCGGACGCGCTCATAATCCGCCTTCAGTTCCCGCAGCCAGGCTTCTTTTTCCGTTCCCAGCAGTGCCTGGGCGACGGTAACTGTGCGGGAGGCATCCGGGACATAGATAACCGGGCCATCATAGTTCGGCGCGATTTTGACAGCCGTATGCACGCGGCTGGTTGTCGCGCCGCCGATCAGGAGCGGTATTTTTCGTGAGCGGAAATACGCGTCCCGCTGCATTTCGCTGGCGACATAAGCCATTTCCTCAAGGGAGGGGGTAATCAGGCCGGAAAGGCCGATGATATCGGCCTGGACTTCTTTGGCTTTGGCGAGAATTTCAGCGCAGGGCACCATGACGCCCATGTTTTCCACGTCAAAATTGTTGCACTGGAGGACAACCGCCACAATATTCTTGCCAATGTCATGCACATCGCCTTTGACCGTGGCGATCAGGATTTTTCCTTTTGAGCCGGCATCGCCGGAACGACGTTTTTCTTCCTCGATATAAGGAACCAGATGGGCAACGGCTTCCTTCATGACACGGGCGGATTTGACCACTTGGGGCAAAAACATTTTTCCCTGCCCGAAAAGATCGCCAACCGCGTTCATGCCATCCATCAGCGGGCCTTCAATGACCTGGATGGGCTGGCCGCCGCTTTCCAGTATCTCGTGAAGCACTTCTTCCGTATCGTTGCCAATCCATTCTGTCTGGCCGTGAATCAGGGCATGTGTCAGGCGTTTGCGGACGGGGTCATTTCGCCATTCCTGGTTGGTTTCCTCTTTTTTTGCCCCGGCCCTGAACTGGCTGGCGACATCCAGCAGCCGTTCGGTCGCGTCCGGGCGGCGGTTGAGTACCACATCCTCAACCCGTTCGCGCAGTGCTTCCGGGATTTCATCGTAAACGCCGATCATGCCTGCATTGACGATGCCCATCGTCATGCCCGCTGAAATCGCGTGGTACAAAAAGACGGTATGAATCGCTTCGCGGGCGGCATCATTGCCCCGCAGGCTGAAACTGACATTCGAGACACCGCCGCTGATCTTGGCCTGCGGCAGGTTCTGGCGAATCCATCGCGTCGCCTCGATGAAGTCCACGGCATAGTTGTTGTGTTCCTCAATGCCGGTGGCAACGGCACTAATATTCGGGTCAAAAATGATGTCTTCCGGCGGGAAGCCCACCTCTTTTACCAGCAGGTTGTAAGCGCGCTGGCAGATTTCAATTTTTCGCGCCAGCGTATCGGCCTGCCCTTTTTCATCAAAGGCCATGACAATGGCGGCGGCGCCATATCGGCGGCAAAGCCGGGCCTGGCGCAGGAATTCGGCCTCGCCTTCTTTCATCGAAATCGAGTTGACGATGGCTTTGCCCTGCAGGCACTTCAGCCCTGCCTCGATGACTTCCCATTTGGAAGAATCCAGCATAACCGGAATGCGGGCGATATCTGGTTCGGAGGCGATCAGGTTCAGGAAGCGGGTCATGGCGGCCACGGAATCCAGCATGGCTTCGTCCATATTGATATCGATAATCTGCGCGCCGTTTTCGACCTGCTGGCGGGCAACGGCAAGAGCCTGTCCGTATTCCGCATTCTGGATCAGGCGGGAAAACGCCTTGGAGCCCGTGACATTGGTGCGCTCGCCGACATTGACGAAAAGAGAACGGTCATCAATGACGAAGGGTTCCAGCCCGGCCAGGCGCATGGCTGGCGGGATATCCGGCAAGGGGCGGGGAGGAAGCCCGCTAACGGCATTGGCAATGGCGCGGATATGATCCGGCGTGGTGCCGCAGCAGCCGCCGACAATATTGACCAGGCGGCTGTCGGCAAATTCCTTCAGCAGGGCAGAGGTATCCGCAGGCAATTCGTCAAACCCGGTTTCACACATCGGATTGGGCAGCCCGGCATTCGGGTAGATGCAGATATAGGCATCCGCAATCCGGGAAATTTCCTCGACATAAGGGCGCATCAGCGTAGCGCCCAGCGCGCAGTTCAGCCCAATCGTCAGCGGGCGGGCATGCCTGACGGAATACCAGAAGGCGGAAACCGTCTGCCCGGACAGGATGCGTCCCGAGGCATCCGTTACCGTGCCGGAAATCATGATGGGCAGTTTTTTGCCGTTTTCCTCAAAATAGGTATCAATCGCGAAAAGCGCCGCCTTGCAGTTGAGCGTATCAAAGACCGTTTCAACCAGAAGCAGGTCAACACCGCCCTCAACCAGTCCTCGTACCTGTTCTGTATAAGCTTCGACAAGCTCGTCAAAATGGATGTTGCGGGCGCCCGGATCATTCACATCCGGCGAGATGGAAGCGGTTTTTGGCGTCGGGCCGATAGAGCCTGCGACAAAGCGCGGGTTTTCCGGGGTGGAAAATTTCGCGCAGGCTTCGCGCGCGATTTTTGCCGATATCACATTCATCTCGTAAGCGAGATGTGCCATATGGTAATCATCCTGGGCAACCGCGGTTGCACCGAAGGTGTTCGTTTCAATCACATCGGCGCCTGCTGCCAGATATTCTTCATGGATGGCGGAAATGATGTGGGGTTGCGTCAGTGAGAGCAGTTCATTGTTTCCGCGGACAAAAAGCTCGCGTCCCTGTGCGGATTCCGGCGCGGCAAAATCGGCAAAGCGGCCATTGGGGCCGCCACGGTAATCCTCTTCCGTCAGGCCATACCGCTGGATCATGGTTCCCATGGCACCATCCAGAATCAGGATTCTTTTTGAGAGGATTTGGCGAAGTTGTGCTTCAACTGGTGGCATGTTGCTTTGCTCCATTGGAATGGGAAATGCCTGCCGGACTCTGGCAGGAGAAACAGGAAATTATACTTGAATCGTTCGGGGAACCGGCATGACCGGTTCCCCGAGCCTGGCGGAAATTACTTTGCCGCGGAAAGCGCGTCAGTGAAATCTTCGGCAGAAGGCATGCCGACAATCCGGGAACCGTTTTTGAAGAAAATAACCGGTGTGCCGGTAATATCGTATTTGCGGGCCAACTGGAGAATTTTTTCATCAGAATAAACACAGTCGCTGCCGGCCTCCGGTGGCGGGGTTCCGTCAATCATCCAGGCGTTCCAGGCGGCTGCCCGGTTAGAGGCGCACCAGGCATTACGGGAAATGACACGGGATTTGTCCGAAAGGATATTCAGCGGGAAGAGATAGACAGTCAGGTTGTCAACATCCTTTAACATGCTTTCCAGGCGCTTGCAGTAGCCGCAATTGGGATCGGAGAAAACAGCAACAACCCGTTGCCCTTTGCCATTGACCTTTTTGATGGCCAGATCAAGCGGGAGATCGGAAAAACGGATTTTGCTGATTTCCTCTATCCGGTTCTGGGTGTAGTCCTCGCGGGTTTCGATATCGATGATGCGGCCAATCACAAGATAGCGTGCCTTGCTGTCGGTATAGACGATTTTATTGCCGATCCGCACTTCGTACAGGCCGGAAAAGGGCGTTTTTTTCACGGAAGTGATTTTTTCACCCTGGACAACGCGTTCCTGGAAACGTTTTTTGATGACGTCTTCCTGTGCAAAGGCGTTTTCGGAGAAAAAAAGCATGCCCAAAAGGCAGGCTGACAGGGCCAGAAACGGGGTTTTGGTCTTCAACAGGTTCATTTTTAATCCAGAAAAGTTTGATCTGCGGCATTATACAGGTGCATATTCATCGAACCATGGCAGAACCGCTTCTTTTTTTGCTACAATGCACACTTTCGCTGATGTAGCTCAGTTGGTAGAGCAACTGATTCGTAATCAGTAGGTCGGAAGTTCGATTCTTCTCATCAGCACCAGCATTTCAAAGGGCTAGCCTCGCGCTGGCCCTTTTTTGTTTTCGTTCTTCAGGAAAACAAAATCGCCGCCGTATGATATTCCGGCGGCGGCGATGATGGCAGGTAAAAACAGGCGTTATCGCAATGCCGGATAACTGTTCGCCCGTCTCCAGCATGATTTGCCGCGCATGTTCGTCGCTTTCCCCGGTTGGCGAAAAAACGAAAAAGTGGCGGGCGGTATCGTAGCGGGATTTCCCGAGGTCAGCGCTTCCTGATGTGGTCTTCAAGCTGGGCAAATTGCTCATGAACCGCGTGGAAGGCATCCACCACAACAGGATCAAACTGCGTACCACGGCCTTCCAGGATCAGGTTGACGGCGTTGTCGTGCGGGATGGCCGACTTGTAGACGCGGATGTTGACCAGGGCATCGTACACATCCACAACGGAAATAATGCGCGCTGACAGGGGAATATCCGTTCCGGAGAGGCCGTCCGGGTAGCCGCTGCCATCCCATCTTTCGTGGTGGGAGCGGCAGATTTCCTTTGCCCGCGCCAGATAACCCGCCGCATCCGGGACGCCTTCCATAATACTGTGGATGACATCGCTGCCGATGACGCAATGCGTTTTGATAATCTCAAATTCTTCCGGGGTCAGCGGGCACGGCTTGAGCAGAATGCGATCCGGGATGCTGATTTTTCCGATATCGTGCAAGGCAACCGCTTTCGAGATGGTTTTTCCATTCAGGCGAATCAGTTCCTTTGCGTAAGGCGAATGCTTCAGCAATTGTTCGATCAGGATTGCCGTCAGGTCGCTTGTCCTGCGGATATGCTCACCGGATTCCAGGTTTCGGTGCTCGATGAGCGATGCCATCGTTTCAAGCGTTTTTTCATGGAGATTGAGGATTTCAGATATTTTCTGGTCAAGCTGCAGTTCGAGGTTCTGCCGGTACTTTTCAAGTTGCACATGGCTGTTGAGCCGAGCCTTGACGACATCCGGGTTGAAGGGCTTGGCAATATAATCCACCGCGCCTTCGTTCAGGCCGCGTGATTCGTTGGTGGCCGCGTTTGCCGCTGTAATGAACAGGACGGGTATTTGCGCGGTGGCGGGGTTGGATTTGATGGCGGAAAGCACTTCAAAACCGTCCATGCCCGGCATCATGATGTCAAGGAGCACGGCCTGCGGCAGCGTGCCGATATGGAAAAGAATATCAAGCGCTTCCTGGCCGTTTTCCGCTTCAAGAACGTCATATTCGTCCATCAGCATTTCCCGGAGGATGATCCGGTTGATTTCAACATCATCTACAACAAGGATACTGTTTTGCATTACATTTTTTCCAGCAAGGCATGGATAACATGCCGGGTTTTTTCAAAATTATCGAGGCAGGCCTGGTAAAGCGCCATGTCCAGCCTGCCGATTTTCAGCTTATCCTCCAGCGCGACAATATCCTTGTACAGCGAAACCAGCGACAGATTGCCGCTGACGCCTTTGAGTGCATGAGTGGCTTTCTGGGCGGCATCGGTATCCGCTGCGTTAATGGCCTGCGTCAGTTCGTCAAAGCCGGAATGCCTGAGAAAACTGGAAAGAAGGGTTTTGTAGACATTGGCATTGCCGTTGAGGCGGGCAAGCGCTTCTTCCACATTCACCAGGCCACGGGTATTCCAGGTCTCCGGCGAAGCGGGTTTTTCCAGGCTTGGCGTTTCGGGATTTTCCTTTTCCGGGCTTCGTGGATGCTGGCTGAGATAGTGGTGCAGCTTGGAGAAAAGCGTATTGAAGTTCAGCGGTTTGGAGATATGGTCGTTCATGCCGTTTTCCAGGCTTTTTCTCACATCTTCCTTAAAAGCGTTGGCCGTCATGGCAAGGATGGGCACCTGCTTTGCCCATTCGTTTGGCAGCGCGCGGATACGGCGGGTTGCCTCGTAACCGTCCATTTCCGGCATATTGACGTCCATCAGGATGATATCGTAGGCCGTCGGGTTATCCATGAACATGGTGAGCGCAACCAGGCCGTTCGGGGCGCTGGAAATCCTGATCTTTGAATCTTCCAGCGCCTGGCAGACGATTTCCCGGTTGATTTCCACGTCTTCCGCCATAAGAAGGTGATACCCCGAAAAACGGTAGCGGTTGGTTTGCGCCATATCCGATTTGCTGGCAGGCAGGCCGACCAGTTCGTGGATGACATTCAGGATGGTAGATGGAAAGAGCGGCTTGGCAAGGTATTTCGTGATGCCGTAATGTTCGGCGAGTGGCCTGACGTCGCTCCATTGCGAAAAAGAAACCAGTACGATGATGCTGGAGCCGAACTGTTTTTTGATTTCGAGGCAGACCTTGCTGGCTGTGTTATCCGATGGTGTGGCCCAGTCAAGGAAAATGATATTGAAGCTTTCGCCCATCTGTTTGGCTTCCGACAGCATCCGGAAAGCGTCTTCAAATGTTGCGGTCGTTTTGAACGGCATGTTGAAGCTGTCCATGATTTTGCCGAAATAGTCCCTCGTTTCGGCGTCTTCGTCTACAAGCAGGACGCGCAAGGAAGAAACATCCACTTCCTTAAAAAGATTGGCGGTTGTGGCCGTTTCCGGCGGTTCGGTATGTTCCAGTTCAACCGTGAAGGTGAAAATGCTGCCCGTATCGGTTTCGCTTTCCAGCGAAATATCCCCGTTCATCATTTCCACGATGCTTTTTGCAATGGACAGTCCCAGGCCGGTGCCGCCGAATTTCCTGGCGATGCCGCCGTCCGCCTGCTCAAATGACCGGAACAATTGCCCTTGCCGCGCTTTCGGGATACCGATGCCCGTATCTGAAATGCGGACTTCGATTATGGATTTATTATTGTTGGAGGCGATTTCCCGCACGCCCATCGTGACAGAGCCTGCGGGCGGCGTGAATTTGACTGCGTTTGAAAGCAGGTTTGTGATGACCTGGGAAAGACGCATTTCATCGCCCCGGAAGAATTTGGGCATGGACATGTCCATATGGATATGCAGCTTTTGCCGTTTTTCTTCCGAGCGGATTGAAATGACATTCGAGACATCAATCAGCATCTGTTCAAAATCGAACGGTTCATAAACCAGTTCCATTTTGTTTGCCTCGATTTTGGAGATATCCAGGATGTCATTGACGATAGCCAGGAGTTGCTTGGAGGAAGAGTCGATCTTCCGGATGCAGTCATGGTTTTTTGAAATATCGGCTGATCCGGCGGCAATTCTTGACATGCCGATAATCGCATTGATCGGCGTCCTGATTTCATGGCTCATGCGCGAAAGGAAGTCTCCTTTGGCCTGGCTGGCCAGTTCGGCGAGCGAACGGGCTTCTTCCATGTGCCGCATGACCGCTTTTTCAGGTGTGATATCGACCGAGTGCTGCAAATGAACCAGGCGGCCATCGACCCACTGGATTACGCTATCCGTGTTTTTATAATATTTCCTTGTTGCCGTATTGTGCTCTTCCCAGACAATCGCTTGGGATGGGTCTTCAACCAGCCGGTATGACGGGCAGAAATCGCAGCGTTCCGTCATGCCTTCCTGAAGGACTTTCCAGCATTTTTCTCCCCGGATATCCTTTTTGAGGCCGAATTCCTCGATCATTTTTTTGTTGATGAAAAGGATATCGTCGTTGTGCAGGTCGGAAACATAGATATTGGCATCGAGATTATCCAGGATACGCGTCAGCGTTTGTTCCAGGATACGTTGCGACTCGTAGAAATACGCATTGCGAAAGACCAGGCTGATGAAGGGGTACATGCTGTCCAACAGGTCTTTTTTTCTGACAGTGGTTTGCTCGCCGCTGTAGATGTCGTACCACATGGCTCCCAGGAGTTGGTCGCCAAAGGCAATGGGGAAAAAAATCGGGTCGCGCAGGTTGAGGCGGTTTTTTTCAGATTCCGTCAGGAGGGAGAGAAGCGCATCTCCGATAAGGGGGACTGTCGTAATGCCCGTCATGCGTTTTGCAAACGCAATAATAGATTGCGTATCGCCGCATTCGGCGCATAACACACACTGGTCACAGAAAACCTGGACAGTATCCTGTTCGGAAAACACAACGGCACAAGCCTTTTCTGCATCCAGAACATCCTTCACATAACGCACTAGTTGGCGGATGCTCTTGCTTTGGTCAGATTCCTTTGCCAGAAGGTTTGCCAGACCGCTCAGGATTTCGATCGGGCTTTTTTCTATCGGCGTTTCCATGCTTTTTCAGTTTTTTGTTTTCAGTTAACTCGGCCCATTTGGAAAAAAGTCGGGATATCGGAAAAAATTCCCCTGTTTTTATTATGGTAAACGCTCGTTTTGTTTTGCGCCAACGTTCTTTTAAAAAAGAGCGTTTTTTTACATTTACAAATAAAATGGCGCGGGGATAGATGCAGGGGAAATGCCCCTTTCCTGTTTTCAGCGGAGGCGTCCGGCGTCAACCACCAGTCCGGCGCAGCCGTGGTGAACCACATCGCTGCCAATCGCGGCCCGCATTTTTTTTGCCGATTCCATCCCGGTGCAGTGGCATGGGATCAGGAATCTGGCATGCCAGTTCCGCATGACATCAAAGGTTTTTTCCAGTCGCTCTTCATTGGCCTGGAGCAAATGCATCCCGCCCATGACGCCGCAAACCTTGTCAATCCCGGAAGCCTTGCGGATAAAGTCGATGGTATTGGAAAGCCCGGAATGGCAGCAGCCCAGCAGGACAACCAGGCCGTCATTGGTTTCAAACCACATGGACTGGTCATCGTCAATCGGGTCAACGTCGCCCCGGTCAGGATCAAAATAAAAAGTGCCGCCGGTATTTTCAAATGACGACAGCCTTGCCACGGGGCCGGTAATGCCGATGCCGGGGGCAAGGTAAGTCGGCGCAGCCAGCGAATGGACGCGGCTGGCGGGCAGGGCATCAAAGGCCTTTTTGCTGGCCGGGGGCATGCCGTACTCGGCAGGGTCCGGGGTATACCAGAAGCGTTTGGCATCAATCTGGTTGGCAAAGTACAGTTCGGCATGGTCGTTGATCGCCAGAAAACGATCCAGCGTGCCCGTATGGTCTTTGTGTCCGTGACTGATAACCAGGGTATCGGCTGTGGAGAGGTCAATGCCAAGTCGCTCGACATTCGCCTGCAACGCGCCTTCGTGACCCGTATCAAAAAGGATGCGCCTGTCGCCCGCTTCAATCCAGGCCGCAAACCCGTGCTCTTTTTCCAGCCCTTCCTGCGCCTCGTTATCGACCAGAATCGTGATTTTAAGCGTGTTTTTTGCCATGTTTTTTCCTCCCGGCGAATAAGGTTTGCAACGTTCCATTATACCGGCAGATGCTTTCCGGCCTGTTTCAGGGATAAATACAGGGGGGATTGTTATACAATGACTCTCTTTCAAAAACAAAGTGCGAACCCGCCGCGTATGCCTGCGCCCGACATCCATGACAAGACAACACCGGAAACGGCGGAGGGATCGCCCCGGCGCGTTCTCGGCCTTCGCGAGGCCGTATCGCTGATCGTCGGCATCGTCATCGGGGCCGGTATCTTCAAGACCCCTGCCATTGTCGCTGGCATGACAGGGGATGCCGGGTGGATGTTTGGCGCCTGGGTTTTCGGCGGGCTGGTTTCACTGATCGGCGCGCTTTGTTATGCGGAACTGGCAACAGCCTACCCCCATGCCGGAGGCGATTACCATTTCCTGCATCGCGCCTTTGGCCGCTCGGTTGCATTTTTGTTTGGCTGGGCGCGCGTCTCGGTCATCACAACCGGTTCCATCGCCCTGCTTTCCTTTGTCTTTGGCGATTACATGAACCATGTCCTGCCGCTGGATCTGGCGGGAGCCGGGTCAGGCCCGCTGCTTTATGCCGTTTTGGTGATCCTGGTGCTTTCCTGGATAAACCGCTTGAACGTCCGTTCGGGCATGATGACCCAGATGCTGCTGACTGTTTTGCAGGCGCTCAGTTTGCTGTTGATTGTCGGGACAGCCGTTTTCCTGATAAAGACAGGAGAAAACCCTGCCGCCGTCACGGCGGTTCCCCCTGACAGTTTTTTCACCCATCTTCCGGCAGCGGGCGCATTTGGCATGGCAATGGTCTTTGTGCTGCTGACCTATGGCGGCTGGAACGAGGCGGCCTATATCAGCGCGGAAATCCGGGGCGGGCGTCACAGCATGGTCAAGGCGCTGACATTGTCCATTTTTATCATTACCCTGCTCTATTTCCTGGTGACCTGGGCATACTGGAAAGGGCTGGGGTTAAAAGGGATGATGGGTTCACAGGCGATTGCGGCAGACATGATGCGCCTGGTTTTTGGCCCGGTAGTCGAAAAAGCCATTTCCCTCGCCGTTGCCGTTTCCGTCCTGACATCCATTAACGGCACCATGATCGTTGGCGCCCGTACCAGCTACGCGATGGGGCGCGACTGGCCGCTGCTGGGGCGGCTGGGGGTATGGGATACCGCGCGCGACACCCCCGCCAATGCAATATGGGTACAGTGTGTGGCATCACTCTTTCTGGTTCTCATGGGGGCGTGGATCGGCGGCGGATTCAAATCCATGGTTGAATTCACCGCGCCGGTTTTCTGGCTCTTTTTCCTGCTGACAGGGATATCCCTTTTTGTCCTGCGAAAGCGCGAACCCCGAACCGAGCGGCCATTCAAGGTGCCGCTGTATCCACTGCTGCCGTTTCTTTTCTGCGCGACCTGCGCCTATATGCTGTGGTCGAGCCTTTCCTTTGTTTATGACCAGTCGCTTGGCGGGATCAATGCCGCCTGGATTGGTGTTGGCGTGCTGGTCATTGGCGTTCTTCTCCTCATGCTGGTACACTTTGCCAGCGCTGGTAGAGAGAAAAACTGATTGGAGGCGTTTTTATGAATTTTGCGCGGCGGCCCTGGCTTTTCCTGGCGGCTTTTTTTGCGGCATCGCTGGCGGTATGCGTTGTCGTTGTCTTTTCGGCAAAGGCGCAATTCGGCCTGGAAGAAGTGATGGGGCCAAAGTTGGACGCCGGCTTTATTTCGACCTATCCCGAAGTGGTTCGGGAAATGGTTGAGATTGCGGGTGTCAACAAGGAAGACCTGGTCTATGACCTGGGGTGTGGCGATGGGCGAATCGTCATTGCGGCGGCGAAAGCGCGCGGCGCGAAAGGCGTTTGCGTTGACCTGAACCCGAAGCGGATTACCGAGGCCATTGTCAATGCCAAAGCCGCGGGCGTGGAAAATCTGATCCGGTTCGAGATAGGCAATTTCTTTGAAATTGATTTTTCCGACGCAACTGTTGTGATGCTGTATCTTCCGGCAGAACTCAACATCAAGCTGCGCCCCTATATCTGGAAACAGCTCAAAGTCGGTTCGCGGGTCGTGTCGCACGACAACGACATGGGGCCTGAGTTGCCTGCGGAAAAATATGCACCGGTCGGCAACCGGGGCGTTTTTATGTGGACAGTCACCGAAGAGCAGAAAAAAGCGGTTGCCCTTATGGATTCTTCAAGCACAAAAAATTGACGTGCAATGCGGCGGAAATAAAAAGATGCCGGGTAATTGAAGTGCCCGGCATCTTTTTTTCAGGTCAGTGCAATGCGCCCGGGTTTCGCTGATCCCGCGCGTCATCAAAATGATGGTAGATCAGGGGGAGATTGGTAACCAGCGTTGTAACGATTTCTTCCCTGTCTTCTGCATGAATCTGCCCGTCCGTATTTTCCTGGGATTTTTCCAGATAAAGCGTCAGGATAGGCGTCAGCAGGGTTTCTCCCGTTCTCGCCTGATCCAGCAGCACATCCCAGCTTTCGCGGTACTTATCCAGCCCGAGCACAAAGCCCAGCGCCCAATCGTTGCCGCTGACCTTGAACTGGTCGTCTGAATACAGGAAAGGGTAATAGGAATCGCTGTTTTCCATCGTGCCCTTGATGTGATCCCAATGCTGCCGGAGGCTGCTTTCGATTTCTTCAGCCTGTGCCGACGAGGAGTATTCCGGCTCTTTTCCGCCAAAGATATAGGGAATGAATTCTTCAGGCCCCGTTGCATCCGGGCCGCATATCAGCCCGCAGAAAAATCCATCAAGGATTTCCATGTGCATGCCGCCGAGATGGGACTCCAGGAAAATTTCCAGCGCTTCAAACTGCTTGTCGTCCAGTTTGGGGGGTGCATCGGAACCATTGAGGAATTTATCGAGGTCAAAATCCGGCTCGTTCGGATCGTTAATGTTTTTCTTTGACATAGGCTTGGGGTTAAGTGAGGTGAAGCATGAAAAAGGGGAGAGGCTTGTTGAATACAGCCAGGATGTCCCGTCTCAGATGGAAAGTGCCAATGGTAGCGGGCACCATTTCCATTATAGTACAGCTTCCCCGCCGTTGCGAACAATTATTCTCCGAAGCAAGCAGGCGACAGAAATATCGTATATGCTGTTCCTTGCACGACTTGTCGCAAAAAATGATTTTTTAAAACCCGTTTTTATAATCAGGAGGACAAATGGATCGTTTTGCAACAGCCATCTGGCAAGGAGGCATCAAGGAGGGGAAGGGGACATTGTCTACGGAGACAGGCGTTCTTTCCGGAACCCCCTATTCTTTTTCTGCGCGTTTTGAAAATGGCGCAGGCACCAATCCGGAAGAAATGATTGCCGCAGGGCATGCCGGCTGCTTTACGATGGATCTTTCCGGTCGGCTCGAACGAGCCAAGATGATTGCCGAAAAGATTCAGACAAAGGCAACGCTGTCGCTTGAAAAAGGGGAAAAAGGCTTTGCCGTCACCCGGATTCATCTGGATGTGACAGCCAAAATCCCCAATGCCGATGCACCGGCATTCCAGGAAGCCGTCAACAAGGCCAAGGAAGGCTGCCCCATTTCCCGTCTGCTGAATACGGAAATTACCGTATCGGCCCGTCTGGAATAAATTGAAATAAAAAACCGGAGCAAATGAATGATCCTGTGGGTGGAAGGCTCACAGGATCATTGCTTTTTCATGGCCCCCGCCATGATCATGCGCGGCGCGCGCCGTCCAGCAGGAAAGAAAGTGAAACAACAAGCACCAGTTCGCCTTCTGCAGAACGGGTGGTGCCGGAAATACCCGCAACCTCAATACCGGAAAGCGGTTTGATAACCAGGTCGGCTGTGCCGTCAAGTTCTTCAACAGAAATAATATAGGGGTTGGGCGCCGCGACAACAATCCCGGCCTGCTCCACGCAAGGGTCGTATCCCAGCGCATTTGCCATCGACAGGACAGGAAGCGGGCGTCCCTGGTCACGGAAGACAGGCTGTCCGCTGGCGTATTCAAAAGTATCCGGCAGTTCGACCACGCGCTGAACCAGCGACATGGGGATACCGAGCTTGGCCCCGGAAGTGCTGACAAGCAGCATCGGGATAATGGAAAGCTCAATAGGCAGCCGGATGGAGAATGTCGTGCCGAGGCCCAGGCGGGACTCGATCCAGATGGTGCCGCGATGCTGTTCTACCGCCGTGCGGACAACGTCCATGCCGACACCGCGGCCAGACACGCTGGACGCGACCTCCATCGTTGAAAAGCCGGGCAGAAAGACCAGTTGGTAGGCTTCATCGTCAGTCTGGGCATCATTGGGGCCGATCAGCCCTTTGGAAATCGCGATATCCCGAAGCCTTTGCGGGTTCATGCCGCGCCCGTCATCCGAGACAACAATCATGACACTGTTGGCTTCCTGCCATGCCTTGAGCAGAATTCGCGCCCGTTCCGGCTTGCCTGCGGCTTTGCGGCCTTCTTCCGGCTCGACACCGTGGTCAAGCGAATTTCGCAGCATATGCACAAGCGGGTCATACAGGCTGTCCACCACAATCCGGTCAACTTCCGTTTCCGCGCCCTCGATCACCAGGTCAACATTTTTACCCAGTTCACGGGCCAGTTCACGCACAAGCCGTGGAAAACGCTGGAAGAGGCGGCCAACAGGCTGCATTCGGGTTGAAAGCGTGGCCCGCTGCAATTCCGTCGAATAACGCGATGCCCTTGCCTGGGTTTCAATCAGGTTGTCAATCAGTTCGGACGCCTCATCCACAAAGGGAAAGAGGCGAAGCTTGTCCAGAAGGACGCTGGCCTGGTTGGCTGCCTGCGCGGCCTCACCGGCAACTTCAAGCAGGACATCCAGCTTGGCGGCGTCAATACGGATACTGTCGTCTTTTTGCGGGGACGCCGGGACACGCCGCCTTTCGCCGCCATCCCAGTTTGCCGCAGAAGCGACAGGGGCTATCGGCGTGTCAGGTGCTGCCATACCCCGTCGGTCGGGGCCTTCCCAATCGCCATTTTCTTCGACTTCCAGCGAAGCGTCTTCCGGGATATCAACCTGCCGGTCTTCCGGCACGAGCGCGTTATAAAGCGCATGCCAGTTTGGCCCGCCAGCAGATGGGGAGGCGGTGGCCGTGGCAGAAGGTGCTGGTGAGGCGGATTCAGACTGCGGGGCGGCGGGCACGGGTGCTGCAGCGGGCGCGGAACTGGTTTCGCCTGCAAGCGCGCGCTGGAGCATGGCTTCAATTTCAGGCGGAAAAGCCGACAACTGGTCTGGTGTTGCGCCGTTATGCAACTCGTTTAACTGGTATCCGACAAAGCTGCTGGCCTGCAGTGCCGCCTCAATAGCGTCCGGCGTAACAGGAACCTTGCCGGTTCGCATGCCGTCAAACAGGTTTTCCGTCAGGTGGCAGGCTTCAACCATCGGGGCAAGCCCCATGAAACCTGCTCCGCCCTTGATTGTGTGAAAGGAGCGGAAAACCGCATTGATCGTATTCTGGTCATCGGGATGCCTCTCCAGCGTCAGCAGGTTTTCCTCTACCTGTGACGCGAGATCCCGTGCCTCAACGACAAACTCTTTCAGCATGTCATCCATCAGAAATCCATTTCTCAGATGCGCATTATCAATATTTTATTCACGGCAACAGCCTAGAATCCCAGATTAGCCAGCAAGCTGTCAACATCATCCTGATCCATCGCCTTGTCTGGAATATCCGGGCCGGCCATCAGATCAACCCCTTTTTCCTTGCTTTGGGCAGGTGCATTATCGCGCAATATCTGGGCCAGCTCCTGCTCCAGCCTTTTGGAGATGACCACCACTTTTTTGATAACCTGCCCGGTAATATCCTGGAAGTCCTGTGCCATCATGATTTCCATGAGGCGGGCTTTTTCCTCGTTTGCCCTGATGGCGGTATAGGCCGCAAAATCCCGCGAGTCCTGTGCCAACTGCTTGAATGCGTCGATATCCATATCACCGTCAAAAAGCGCGCCCCAGCGTTCTTCAATATCCTGGGCGGTTTTTGACAGTTCTTCCTGCTGCGGCATGCCAATGTCAATCGAATTCAAAACACGCGTGGCGGCCTGCTCTGTCAGGGTTGCGACATACTCAAGACGGCCTTTCGCATCCATCACTTCGGTTGCGACATCCTGCAATGCCCTGTCATAGCCCAGTTCGCGCATGGAGTCGTGAAGTTGCCTCAAAATGCCGCCAATGCGATCATACAAGGGCAAATCCGCCGTATTGACTGGCTGGGGATGCGTCAGTTTGGAAGGGGCGTCATCTGTGGCGCTTTCCGATGGATTGCTTTCTGCGGGTGCCGGTTGCGTGCTCAACTCGTCAAACAGGGCTTCCAGTTCGTCTTCCGAGGGTTCGGCGCTTACGGTGACAGTAACCGTTTCGGTAACCGTCACCTGAGTGACCGTGCTCAGTTCATCAAAAAGCGCTTCCAGCTCTTCCTCTGATGGTTCGGCGTTTGATGATGCCTGCGCCGAATCGCCTGTACTGGCCTGATCCCGCTGTTCATCAGATATTTTGTCAAAAAGCGCTTCCAGATCGTCAGTCATTTATAACCACTCCGTTAATAATACAAAGCACAGCCATACGATTAGCCCGTGTTCCCCAAATCAAAAAGATTCTGCACGGCAATACTTTACATGCTATGTCAATTGACAGCAAGCATTGCGTTTGCGAGATAGGCGTTTGATTTTACTTTAAATCCATTATTGTCCGGTTAAAAAAGCAAAAAGAAATTGATCCCGCGACCCTTCTTGTTGCGAAATGTTGCATCAATCGCTCCAGAGTTTGCCGCCGGTGGCCCAGTCCTCCTTGCGGACTTCGCAGATGATGATATTGACAGAAGCAGGGGTACAACCGAGCGTTTTTACGGCGGCGTCGGTAACGGCTTTGACAAAATCGCGTTTCTGTTCAAGCGTTCGGCCTTCAAACAGTTGGACATTGATGGTCGGCATGCGGTTCCTTCGGTTTTGCAGACAGGCGCCAATAAAAAGCGCCGAATTTTACTGTTATATTAATAATAATAAAATTATAAAACTCCCTGTCCCAAACGCATAAAAAATTTTCTGGCGTTTTTCCCGGATGCCCGCATCATGTGACGGGCTGTTGTATTTTCTTGCTGGTGCGGGAAACAGTATTGTAAAATGTTCTGTTTTTCAGATGATACAATTTCCGGCAGGGACGCATTTTGCCGAAAAGACCCGTTTCAGGCGGGTATTTGTCGTTTTAACCTAGCAGGTCGCTTTTTATTTGGGTATTTCATGTTATCAAAAGACCACACCATCGCCCGTATCGACCCGGAGCTGTGGAGCGCCATTCAGCGTGAAAATATTCGCCAGGAAGAGCATATTGAACTGATCGCTTCCGAGAATTATTGTTCGCCAGCGGTGATGGAAGCGCAAGGGTCGCAACTGACCAATAAATATGCCGAAGGCTATCCCGGCCGCCGTTACTACGGCGGATGTGAATTTGTCGATATTGCCGAACAGCTTGCGATTGACCGCGTCAAAAAACTCTTTGGCGCAGAGGCGGCCAACGTGCAGCCCAATTCCGGTTCGCAGGCCAACCAGGGCGTTTTCTTCGCCATGCTCCAGCCGGGCGACACCATTATGGGCATGTCGCTTGCCGAAGGCGGTCACCTGACGCACGGCATGTCGCTGAACATGTCCGGCAAATGGTTCAACGTCGTATCGTATGGTCTGAACGAGAAAGAAGAAATTGATTACGATGCAATGGAGCGCCTTGCCCACGAGAAAAAGCCCAAGATGATTATCGCCGGGGCGTCCGCCTATTCACTCAAAATAGACTTTGAGCGTTTTGCGAAAGTCGCCAAGGATATCGGCGCTTACTTCATGGTTGACATGGCGCACTACGCCGGGCTGATTGCGGCAGGACTTTATCCCAACCCGGTTCCGCACGCGGATTTTGTCACCTCGACAACCCACAAGTCACTCCGCGGGCCGCGCGGCGGCTTTATCCTGATGAAATCAGAATACGAGCGCCCGATCAATTCCGCTGTTTTTCCCGGCATCCAGGGTGGCCCGCTCATGCACGTCATTGCCGCCAAAGCCGTTGCCTTCCAGGAAGCGTTGCAGCCCGAATTCAAGACCTACCAGGATCAGGTGATCAAAAATGCGGACGTGCTGGCAAAAACCCTGATTGAACGGGGCTTCCGGATCGTTTCCGGCCGTACCGAATCCCATGTCATGCTGGTTGACCTCATCAAGAAAAACATCACAGGCCGCACCGCCGAAACCATCCTGAACAGCGGGCATATCACCTGCAACAAAAACGCGATTCCAAACGACCCGCAAACGCCTTTCGTCACCTCCGGCATCCGTCTGGGCAGCCCGGCCATGACCACGCGCGGCTTTAAGGAAGGCGAATCGCGCATGGTTGCCCACCTGCTGGCAGACGTTGTTGACAGCCCGGAAGACGCCGCCGTACTGGAACGCGTTCGCGCAGAAGTCAAAAAACTGACCACCGCTTTCCCGGTTTACGGTCGGTAAGGAACGAGAAGCGTTGATTGACCGCCTGTTTAATAACAGGCGGTCAGGGCAGCGGCTTTTCGTGCTCGATTTCATTAAAGCCGCTCTCTTTGCGAACCTCCTCCACCTGCGTTTCAGACAGGCCGTTTTGCTCGCTGTTCAACTGGTTTAAGGCCGCTTCGGGATCACACTTCGCCATGGCAACCAGCGTTTGCGCCAGGCCGGGAGGCACGCTTCGGCTAACCGTTGTATGTTGCAGGGATTCGAAAAGCATCAGGCGTCGGAAATGACGCCGGAAATGGCGATTGCGAAGAAAACCCGCAAAAAGTGTTTTCAGCGAAAGCCAACGCATATTGCACCCTTTTTAACAGAATCCGGCCTTATTCCCGAATCATCCATCGGAAAAAAATAACGTTCGAATTGTAGTCCATATTTTTTGTAACATCCTGTTTTAAACAAAAAATTTGTTCCACGCAAAAGAAATCCTTTCCCTGTTTTCCGGTTTCCAGCCCAATCCCGGTTCGCTTGGGAGATGCCAAAAGACATTGTGTTCCTTTCCCAACTGTCGTATAAATAGGCAAACCATACGGAATGAGGCCGAGCCTGCTGTCCGTAACGCTGATTGACACGCCAGAGGATGCAACATGAGAGTAGATATTTTTCGCAGGGAAGAACGGGAAAATCATTTTTCCTGGCTGATTGTGCCGGAAGGACGCCTGATCCCTGCCGAAGCCGCCAATATCGATTGGGAAATCACGGCAAGAGGCGTTGACCTGAATATTGACCTGGAAACCCTGGATGAGTATTCCATTATCCACCCGGCAAAACAGATACAGGCCAAAGGCTATGCCATTTCCACTTCGGCAGGCGTTCCCGGGGTGGATGCCCATATTTGAGCCCACGCCGCGATTGCAACAAAAAAGAGGCTTACCATTTGGCAAAGCCTCTTTTTTATTGTATTACCCGTCTAGACCAATGGCTGCGTGCGGGCCAGCAGCCAGCTTTTCGCCGCCCCGGAAAGCAGCGGCGAAAGCCGCTGGCGAACCTCGGCATGATAACGGTTAAGCCAGGCGATTTCCCCATGCGTCAAAAGCGCCAGGTCAATGCAGCGTGTATCGAAGGGGCATAGTGTCAGGGTCTCAAAACAGAGATATTCCCCAAACTCGGTCGTTTCGGCATTGCGGTTGACGACCAGGTTTTCCAGGCGGATTCCCCAGCGCCCGGGGCGATAAATACCCGGCTCAATGGATGTCACCATACCCTCTTCCATTGCTGTATGCGCATCCGGCACAGCGTGGTAAGAAATCGACTGCGGCCCCTCATGCACATTCAGGAAATAACCGATGCCATGCCCGGTGCCGTGGCCATAATCCATCCCGCACTGCCAAAGGGGTGCGCGGGCAATGGCATCCAGCATCGCCGCCCTGACAGCGCGGGGAAAAACCGCATCGGAGAGCGCAATCAGGCCCTTCATCACCATCGTGTAATCCCGCTTCTGTTCAGGCAATGGAACACCCACCGGCACAACGCGCGTAATATCCGTTGTCCCGCCGGGATACTGTCCGCCTGAATCAATCAGCAGGAGGCCATTTCCGGTAATCACGGAAAAATTTTCAGGTGTTGCGCGATAGTGCGGCAACGCGCCATTTTCATTAAAACCGGCAATCGTATCAAAACTCAGGCTCACATAGCCGGGGCGCGCTTTTCGGCAAGCCGCTATTTTTTCTGCCACAGTCAGTTCCGTGATGGTTTCCCCACTTTGCATGGCTCCTTCAAACCAGGTAAAAAATTCACACATGGCCGCGCCGTCTTCCTCCATCGTCCGTCGGATATGCCCGATTTCACTTTCCGCCTTGCGTGACTTCAGCAACACCGTCGGATTAATGGACTCCACGATACAGATGTCCCCCCTGATAACGGAAAACATCCCGGCCGTCACCCGGCGCGGATCCATTAACAGGACGGCATCCGGCGGCAATGCCGCCAATGCCGATGCCGCATTTTCATAGGGTTGCAGCGCGATGCCTTCGGCAAAAAGCCGCTGCCGTAATCCGGCGGGCATCCGCCTGTCATCAACAAACAGCGTCGCCTTGTCCGGGCTGATGAGCAAATGGGCAATAAAAAGCGGATTGAATGCAATATCCGAGCCGCGCAGGTTCAGCAGCCAGGCAATATCGTCCAGTGTCGAAATAAAATGCGAATCGCCCCCTGCCGCTGACAGCTTTTCACGCAACACCTGCAACTTTTCCTGCCGTCCCAAAGCCGCAAAGCCTGCCGCATGTTCATATATCGGGGATAACGGCAACGCCGGACGATCCAGCCAGACCGCCTTGACCAAATCGCAATCTGTCCTGAATGCCTGCCCGGACGAAAGCAGCTTTTCCTCCAGTTTCCGAGCCATATCCAGGCTGAAAAGCTGCCCGTCCATGGCTACCGTCATGCCTTTTTCCAGGCGGGCTGCCAGCCAGTCGGCGTAAGCCAGCATATTTCCCCCGGCCACCTTCATCAGGACAATCCCGGTTTCAGCAAGCTGCATTTCTGCCTGAACCCAGTACCGGCTATCTGTCCACAACCCGGCAAAATCGGGGGTGACAACCAGGGTACCGGCAGAGCCGTCAAAACCGGACAGCCATTGCCGGCTTTGCCAGTGCGGGGGAAGATATTCCGAAAGATGCGGATCAGAAGCCGGGACAATATACGCATCCACTGCGGCTTCCCGCATCGCATCGCGCAATCGGCCGATCCGGGAAACGATCATGGTTGCAGAGACCGAATTGGATTCCATTTTTCTCCCTGATTCAGTGATATTGGACAAAACATCGGCACGACACATCACGCGTACGTGAACTTGTTAGCTTGTTTTAAAATTTAAATCCTGCATAATTCTATAAGGAAACGCTGCTTATCAGTGCTTCCACAAGTGGAGAAGAAAATGGATTCTCATAACGAACGCGCAAAAAAACTCCTGGAACGAACAGAACAGGTCTGCACACCGGAAGAGGTGCAGGCGGCGGTTGCCCGGATTGCAGCCGAACTGAATGAACGTTTCAACCATATCGAAGCGGGCACCTTTCCGCTTTTTTTAGGTGTCATGGGCGGTGCCGTGGTTTTTTCAGGCCAATTGCTTCCCCAATTGACCTTTCCCCTGGAATTCGACTTTATCCATGTTTCCCGCTATGGCAATGAAGAACACGGCAGCGAAGTGATCTGGAAAGTCATCCCCCGCCAGAATGTCATGAACCGCATCATCGTGGTGCTGGATGACATCCTGGATGAAGGTGAAACACTGGCGCATGTCCAGAGGCGGCTGCTGGAAATGGGCGCTGCCAAGGTCATTCTGGCGGTATTTGGCGACAAGCAGATCGGGGCAAAAAAACCGGTCGTCCCGGATCATATCGGCATGACACTGCCCAACCGGTTTGTCATCGGTTTCGGCATGGATATCGAAGGCTACTGGCGCAATCTGCCGGATATCCGGGCACTGACCGCCGACCCGCTCATAATTTAAGCAGAGAACCGCTGATGACGGGGTTACGGCGTTCGCAACCCCGTCACCCCAATCAGGAAACGGGTATCAAGACGGACGCAATTTCTGTATCACGCCATCGAGCACATCCAGATCGGCAAAATCAATCAGCATCTGGCCGCGCCCCTTTGAATTGACCTTGAATGAGACCCGTGTTGCCAGCAGATCAGACAGTTCTTCTTCAAGACGCGTGATATCGGCTGATTTTACTTTTTCCTTTTTTCTGTCGATTGCCGACTTTTCCGACAACTCGCGCGTCACCAATTTTTCCGTTTCGCGCACAGACATCCTTTTGGCGACAACCTGTGTCGCCAGCGTGATCTGGGCAGCGCCATCGGCAGCCAGAAGCGCCCTCGCATGCCCCATATCAATGTCGCCAGCCATCAGCATGGTCTGAACCGGACGGGCCAGATTCAAAAGACGCAACAGATTGGATACGGCACTGCGGGAACGTCCTACGGCATTGGCGGCCTGTTCATGGGTAAATCCAAAATCCGTGATCAGGCGATGAATACCCTGGGCTTCTTCCAGTGGATTCAGATCCTCGCGCTGCATATTTTCGATCAGCGCCATCGCCGCCGCAGTCTGGTCGTCTACATCCTTGACCAGCGCGGGAATATGATCCAGCCCTGCCATCTGGGCGGCACGATACCGTCTTTCCCCGGCAATGATTTCATAGCGGTCGGCACCATCCTTCTGCCCCACTTTCCTGACCAGGATCGGCTGCATGACCCCTTGCTCACGGATGGACTGGGCCAGTTCATTCAATGCCCCCTCATCCATCCTGGCGCGCGGCTGGTATTTACCTGCCTGCAACATGGAAACCGGCACACTGGAGAGTTCGCCCTTATCCGGGGAAAAATCGGGAACGGCTCCCAGCAACACTTCCAGTCCCCTGCCCAAGCCTTTTTTCTTTTTCGTCATTTCTTTATCCTGAAATACCCGGAATTCACATTACCCCAAAATTATTGCCTGTCCAGCCAGGTCAGCATTTCATTGCCAAAATCAATATAGGCCTGCGCGCCTCTGGAACCCGGGTCAAAAGCAATCCCCGGCATGCCATACGAAGGTGCCTCGGCCAGCCGCACATTACGCGGAATAACGGTTTTGAACACCTTTTCGCCGAAATGCCGTTCCAGTTGCTCCGACACGTGCTGGGACAAGGTCGCCCGCTTGTCAAACATGACCCGCAAAAGACCAATAATCTGCAAATCCCGGTTCAGGTTGGCGTGCACATGCTTGATGGTATTGACCAGGTCAGACAGCCCCTCCAGCGCGTAATATTCGCACTGCATGGGAATAATCACACCATCGGCGGCACACAGCCCGTTGATGGTCAACATCGACAGCGCAGGAGGGCAGTCAATCAGGATAAAGTCATACTGGTCGCTGACTTTCTTCAATGCCTCCTTCAAGCGGTGTTCCCGGTGCGCCATATCCACCAGTTCGACTTCGGCACCAGCCAGATTCCGGTTTGAGGGAAGCACATCAAACCCCCCGCTTTCCGATGGTTTCCTTGCCTCGGGAACCTCCGACAAACCCAGTAAAACCTGGTAAACCGAATTATTCAGCTCCGCTTTCTGGATACCGGAACCCATCGTGGCATTCCCCTGCGGATCCAGGTCAATCAAAAGAACACGCTGCTCCAGGCGGGCAAGCCCTGCGGCAAGATTGACCGTTGTTGTAGTTTTGCCAACACCACCTTTTTGGTTTGCTATACAGAAAATTCGGGCCATGTGTTTATCTTCAGCAGTGATTAAACGGGTTCAAAAAAAGCCGGTCAGGCCACCTGTCTTTCCATAACAAGCAAATGCCGTTCTGCATCCAGAAATGGAACTTTCAATGGTACAACAGCCTTTACTTTCAATCCAGCAGGAAGCGCTTCTATCTCCTCTTTTGGCAACATTCCCTTCATGGCATAAAAGCGGCCGCCATCAGAAAGCAGGTGTTCCGAAAGCGAGGCAAACAGGGATAAATCGGAAAAAGCGCGGGAAATGATCCCGTCAAATTTTTCAGCCGTCTGCAACTTTTCAACCCTGCCGGTATGTACCATCACATTTTTCAGGTGTAATTCTGCTCTCACCTGGGATAAAAACGCTGTTTTTTTCTGGACGATATCAATCAGGGAAACAGGCATATCAGGATACATGATCGCGATGACAATGCCGGGCAATCCGCCACCAGACCCGACATCCAGCAGGGATTTTGTTTCTTTCAGCGCATCGGCCACCGCCAGCGAATCCAGGATATGGTGCGTTACCATTGCCTCGGGCGAACGGATTGCAGTCAGATTATAAACCGCATTCCACTTTGACAATAATGACAGATAAGCCAAAAGCTGCCTGACCCGGGTTTCGTCCAACCCGATGCCGATTTCCCGACATCCCTTAAGCAGCAGCGTTTCCAGCAAATCAGGATCAGGACGCTGCTTTAAAACAATCCTTTTTTTTACCCGGCTCATCCCTCCGACTCCGCAAAATTCACCAGTCCCCGTTTTTTCAGGTAAACCAGCAAAAGGGAAATCGCCGCAGGCGTTACTCCTGAAATCCGGGAAGCCTGTCCGAGTGTTTCCGGCTTCTGCTTATCCAGCTTTTGCCGCACTTCCATAGACAATGCCGATACTTCCGCATACGGCATATCATCCGGCAGGCGCAGGTTTTCATAATACTGCTGACGCCGCACCTCTTTCAATTGCCTTTCGATATATCCCGCATACTTGATCTGGATTTCAATCTGTTCTTTTGTTTCCTTGTCGAGCACCTCATCGGATTCCCAGGTTTTACCTTCACTGGATGTCAGGCTCACCAGCTTGTCGTAATGAATATCCGGACGGCGCAGCAAATCTGCCAGCGAATATTCCCTTTCAATAGGTTTTCCAATAACCCGGATAATCTCGTTCTGATCCAGCATGTGGGGGTGTACCCACGTGGATTTCATGCGCTCGATTTCGCGGGCGATTTGATCCCGCTTTCTTTCAAACAGATTCCATTGCGCCTGGCTGATACAACCCAGTTTATACGCCGCTTCAGTCAGCCGGATATCGGCATTATCCTCCCGCAAGCTTAACCGGTATTCCGCCCTGCTGGTAAACATGCGGTAAGGCTCCTGCACACCTTGCGTTACCAGGTCATCCACCATGACGCCCATATAGGCTTCATTGCGTTTGGGTACCCAGGCTTCTTTTTCATCAACATAACGGCAGGCATTGATCCCTGCCAGCAAACCCTGTGCAGCCGCCTCTTCATAACCCGTTGTCCCGTTAATCTGGCCTGCAAAAAAGAGTCCGCCAACCTGCTTTGTTTCCAGAGAGGCTTTCAGGGAACGGGGATCAAAATAATCATATTCAATAGCATAACCGGGCCGAAGGATATGGGCGTTTTCCATCCCCCGCATTGATCGCACCAGATTGATTTGCATATCAAAAGGAAGACTCGTTGAAATCCCGTTGGGATAATATTCGTTTGTATGCAGGCCTTCCGGTTCCAAAAAAATCTGATGGGAATTTTTATCCGAAAAACGATGAATTTTATCTTCAATAGAAGGGCAATACCTGGGGCCAACCCCTTCAATCAACCCGGTAAACATCGGGCTCCGATCCAGGCCCGCCCGGATGATATCGTGTGTTTTGGGATTCGTATGCGTAACCCAGCATGGCATCTGTGCCGGATGCATGGCCGTATTACCCCGAAAAGAAAAAACCGGAACCGGATCCAAATCACCATCCTGGCGTTCCATTACCTCAAAGTTGATTGTCTTTCCGTCAATCCGGGGTGGTGTACCTGTCTTCAACCTTCCCTGCGGTAACATCATGTCACGCAGGCGATAGGCCAATGCGACAGAAGGCGCATCTCCCGCGCGACCTCCCGGATGCGAATGTAATCCGATATAGATTATCCCATCCAGAAAAGTACCAACAGTTAAAATAACCGTTTTCCCCTTAAAACGCACTTCCCCTTCCGTAACAACGCCCGCCACCCGATCACCTTCAATAATCAGGTCATCAACCTGCTGTTGAAATAAAAACAGGTTTTCCTGATTCTCCAGGTAATAACGCATGGATTGACGATAAAGATTCCGGTCAATCTGCGCCCGCGTTGCCCTGACAGCCGGGCCTTTGGACGAATTCAGAATCCGAAACTGAATCCCCGCCTTATCGGATACCAGTGCCATCGCGCCACCCATTGCATCCACTTCCCTAACAAGATGCCCCTTACCAATCCCGCCTATGGAAGGATTGCAGGATAACTGGCCCAATGCTTCAAAACTATGAGTTACCAACAACGTCTGCTTACCCATGCGCGCAGCTACCAAGGCAGCCTCTGCACCAGCATGCCCACCACCAACAACAATCACATCAAACTGCTCAGGGAAATACATAATTTAACCAATTCTTAATGTTTCACGTGAAACATTTTTATTCTGTTATAAAAAGAAGGGGAAGATATTTATCTATACTGTGGGCTGTCTGTATCAAGGAATTTGAGATAGATTGTTACTTTTCCTTGTTAGCCCTGTTTTATTTCCAGTGAAGTATATACGACTCTACAGGAATGTGATGACTGTCTTACAAAAAATTGCATATAACAACCCAATAAAAACATCATGAAAATTATTTTTCTTTTTAAAAATCCGGTTAAAAATAATGCCATGATGAACCTTGTTTAAATATTGCTTTCTATTAACTTTATTAATCCGCTTATACCAGCTGTGAATAACCTTGTTAATAAATAGTTAATTTTATGGGTGTAACCGGGTTATTCCTGGACATCCTGATCTTATTCAACTCTATCCCAGAGTTTTCATCAAAGTTAACCATTATTTAACTTTATGATTACCTACAATCTTTGTCTATTATCCACAGTTTGCCTTTACCCTTATTATTTCTATTCTTATATAAAGAATCTTATTAAAAAACAGGGGCTCATTTTAATTTCATTCCTGATTTCATTTTTTTGAGAAGGTATCTGATAGAATCTCCTTCTTGGTTCAGTTGTATTTTTTTAAGGTAAGAAGATGAATTCACAAGAACAGAAAAAAGAACAGCTCAGACAAAATGCGCTTGCTTTTCACCAGAATCCGATTCCCGGAAAAATCAGTGTAGAACCTTCCAAACAGGTAAACGACCAGAATGATCTTGCTTTGGCCTATACGCCCGGTGTAGCATCTGCCTGCGAAGAAATCCATAAGGACCCTGCTACAGCCTATCAGTACACCACAAAGGGCAACTTGGTGGCGGTTATCTCAAATGGTACCGCCGTACTGGGTCTTGGCAATATCGGCGCACTGGCTTCCAAGCCGGTTATGGAGGGAAAAGGCGTTCTGTTCAAAAAATTTGCCGGTATCAACGTGTTTGACCTGGAAGTGGATGAACTTGACCCGGATAAATTCTGTGATGTTGTGGCATCGCTTGAACCCACCTTTGGTGGCATCAACCTTGAAGACATCCGTGCACCTGAATGTTTTTATATCGAGCGCAAATTGCGCGAAAGAATGAATATCCCGGTCTTTCATGACGACCAGCACGGCACGGCCATTGTGGTTGGCGCTGCCATACTGAATGCGCTGAAAATGGTAGGAAAGGATATCAACACAAGCAAGCTGGTTGTATCAGGTGCTGGTGCCGGTGCACTGGGGTGCCTGGAATTACTGGTTGATATCGGGTTTCCCCTCAAAAATATCTGGGTAACGGATATTGAAGGTGTTGTTTACAAGGGCCGTAAAGAACTGATGGATCCGGACAAGGAAATTTATGCGCAGGATACGCCGCTTCGCACGCTGATGGATGTTATCCCTGATGCAGACGTTTTTCTTGGCTTATCCGCTGGCAATGTCTTGAAGCCTGAAATGGTAAAGAAAATGGCCAACAAGCCGATTATCCTGGCATTGGCCAACCCGGTTCCGGAAATTTTGCCTGAAGCAGCAAAAGCAGCCCGCGAGGATGTGGTGATGGCAACAGGTCGCTCCGATTATCCAAACCAGGTCAATAATTCGCTCTGTTTCCCTTACATCTTCAGGGGGGCGCTGGATTGCCAGGCTTCCACGATCAACAGGAAGATGGAGCTGGCTGCGATGAAGGCACTGGCTGCACTGGCAGAAGAAAAAGTCCAGCCGGAACTGGAAGTCATGTATGGCCGGAAATTTGAATTCGGCCCGGAATACTTTTTGCCAATGCAGTTTGATACACGCCTGCTTTCCCGGATAGCACCAGCCGTTGCACAGGCTGCCATGGATTCAGGTGTCGCAAAACGCCCGATTGCCGATATGGCGGCTTACAGGAAGCAACTGGAAGCCATGCAGCGGTAAATAACGTACTGCAGAAACAAAACCCCCCGCATATCACCGATTGCGGGGGGGATTGTTATAAACATTTCCTTACTGTTTTTTCCATTCCAGTTTTTCGTTAGCCATCAGGGGAACAACCGTTTCATCTCCGAATGGCAGGTTTTCCGGAATTTGCCAGGATTCTCGTACCAGCGTGATTTTTTCCCGGTTTGGCGGCAAACCGTAAAAGCGGGCGCCATTCAGGCTGGCAAATGCCTCAAAGTGCTCAAGGGCATGGTTGTCATCAAAGGCTTTGGCATAGAGTTCAATGGCGTGCAGGGCGGTATAGCACCCGGCGCATCCGCAGGCATTTTCTTTCAGGTCTTTGGCGTGCGGGGCAGAATCCGTCCCGATGAAAAACCGGCTCGTGCCGCTGGTCGCTGCCTGGATTAGGGCCTTGCGGTTTTCTTCCCGCTTGAGAACCGGCAGGCAATAATAGTGAGGGCAAATACCCCCGGTAAAAATGGCGTTCCGGTTGAAAAGAAGATGGTGTGCCGTAATGGTTGCGCCGATCGGGCCTTCTGCCTGTGCTACATACTGCGCGGCTTCTTTTGTTGTAATGTGTTCAAAGACCATTTTCAGTTCAGGCAGTTTTTTCCTGAGCGGGAGCAGTACCCGGTCAATAAAGACGGCTTCCCGGTCAAAAATATCGATTTGAGGATCCGTTACCTCACCGTGCATCAAAAGCGGGATGCTATAACGCTGCATGGCTTCCAGTGTTTTCATGCACTTGGAAATATCCGTTACACCGGCATCGGAATTGGTGGTGGCACCGGCAGGATAGAGCTTGACGCCAAAAACGATACCGCTTTCATGCGCTTTTTGTATTTCATCTGGCAAGGTATTGTCGGTAAGATACAGCGTCATCAGCGGTTCGAATCCAAAACCGGGAGGAAGCGCAGCCATAATGCGCTCCCGGTATTGGGCAGCCTGTGCGGTAGTGGTCACAGGCGGTCGCAGGTTAGGCATGATGATGGCCCGTTTGAACTGGGCAGCGGAATGTCCAATAACGGACTTCAGGGCCTGCCCGTCTCTCAGGTGCAGGTGCCAGTCGTCAGGCCGGATAATTTCGATTTTGTCGGTTCGGATTGGGGGCATGGAGGAAATTTCTCTTTAATGGGTTACAGACGTTCCTTTATTTTACTTGGTGTACTGCTATAACGTATGCTCATGTTAGCGGCTTGAGGAATACAGGAGGAAAAATGTTCAAAAAAACCATCAGGATCATGACCAGGACAGGCGATGGCGGCATGACATCGCTGGCAGACGGCAGTCGCGTGCCCAAATCCGGTTTGCGCATGGAAGCTATCGGGAATGTGGATGAACTGAATTCCCTGATTGGCTTGCTTTTATCCCAATCCCTTCCTTCCGGCATGGAAGCAGAACTGGTTGCGGTGCAGAACGATCTGTTTAATGTCGGGGCCGAACTGGCAGGCGCGTCCCGGGCAGGAATCGGGGAAGAACAGGTATTGCGCCTGGAAAGCCAGGCTGAAAAACAGGATGCCAACCTGTTGCCGCTTCAGGGATTTATCTTGCCGGGAGGTACGCGGGAAGGCGCTTTGTTTCACTATGCCAGAAGCGTTTGCCGACGCGCGGAACGATCGGTTTTCGCCCTGGCGGAATCGGAAAAAGTGCCGGAAACCATCGGGAAATATATCAACCGGCTTTCAGACATGCTGTTTATTTATGCCCGTGTGGTCAATCGTGAGGCAGGAAAACGGGATCATCTGTGGCAGAAAGAAAAAAGCGGCGCTCTTTGACGCCGCTTTCACAAAACCCTTTATCAGTGCTTCCTCAGGATCGTTTATCAAACTCGACCAGCGCGTAGGCGGAGTGGTTGTGTATCGACTCAAAATTTTCCGCTTCGAGCCGGTAGGCCACAATCCGGTCGTCTGCGTTTAATGCAACCGCCACATCGCGGACAAGGTCTTCAACAAACTTGGGGTTTTCATAAGCGCGTTCGGTGACAAATTTTTCATCCGGGCGCTTGAGCAATCCGTAAAGTTCGCAGGAAGCCTGTTTTTCAATTTTTGCGATCAGTTCTTCTACCGGAAAAACCGTTTTTAAAAGCGCATTGACCGTGATGTGTGAGCGCTGGTTGTGCGCGCCGTAAGCTGAAATTTCGCGTGAGCAGGGACAAAGGCTGGTAACAGGTACCAGCACCTTCTGCCAGATTTCGGCGTGGTTGTTCCTGATCTCGCAGGCAAGGGTAATCTCATAATCCATGAGGCTTTCCACACGGGAAACCGGTGCGGTTTTTTTGACGAAATAAGGGAAGGTCACCTCAATGCGGCCTTCCGAGGCTTCGAGCATTTCCAGCATTTTCCCGACAAGGCCCGTAAAAGCCGCAGCGTCCAGAGGCGGGGCGTCAGGCGCATTGGATTCTTCCAGCAGGGCAATAAAGCGCGACATATGCGTGCCTTTTTGTTCCTCCGGCAGGTGCACATACATGTTCCACAAGCCGACCGTGGGCTGGACAGCAAGGGCGGTCCGGATTCTGAACGGGTGCCTGACGCCTTTTACGCCAACCTGCTGGATGGCAATTCGCCGGGTGTCGCGTGTATTTTGCACATCGGGAATGATAGGATTTTCGGGATTCATATGATGGTCGGTTACCGTTTATTTTTCTGTCGGGAAGCGTTGCCTGATGGTATCTACTATACCTTTTGCGTCCAGTTTGTGCATGGACAGGAGCTGGCCGACCTCGCCGTGGTCGATGAATTTGTCCGGCAGCCCCAGCATCAGGAGCGGCAGGGTGATGCCTGCGTCTGCCAGCAGTTCGGCAACCGCTGCGCCCGCGCCCCCGGCAATGGTGCCTTCCTCAATCGTGACCAATGCCGTATGGCTGTTTGCCATTTCCAGAACCAGGTCTTTATCCAGTGGTTTGACAAAACGCATGTTGATGACGGTGGCATCCAGTTCTTCTGCCGCGTCCAGCGCAGGCTTGAGCATGGTGCCAAAAGCCAGTATGGCAATGCCCTTCCCCTGCCTGCGCTTTTTTGCCTTGCCAATGGGGATGGTTTCCGTGTCGGCTTCGATAACCTTGCCAGGGCCGTAGCCGCGCGGATAGCGGACAGCGGCCGGGCCATGATGGTAAAAAGCGGTCGACAGCATCTGGCGGGCCTCATTTTCGTCAGCGGGTGCCATGATGAGCATATTGGGGATGCAGCGTAGGTAAGCCATGTCATAGTTGCCGGCATGGGTTGCGCCGTCAGCGCCCACCAGCCCGGCGCGGTCAAGCGCAAAGGTCACATCCAGGTTTTGCAGGGCGACGTCGTGAATCAGTTGGTCATAGGCGCGTTGCAGGAAGGTGGAGTAAATGGCCACGACCGGTTTGAAGCCTTCACAGGCCAGCCCTGCCGCAAAGGTGACCGCGTGCTGCTCGGCGATGCCGACATCAAAAAAGCGGTCCGGGAAGCGCTCGGCAAACTGCACCATGCCTGATCCTTCGCGCATGGCGGGGGTAATACCGACAAGGCGGCTGTCCTTGAAAGCCATGTCGCACAGCCATTTGCCAAAAATTTCAGTGTAGGTTGGTTGCGTGGAAACGGTTGGCTTGATGCCTTCTTCAGGGCTGAATTTGCCCAGTCCGTGATACAGGATTGGATCGGCCTCCGCCAGTTTGTACCCCTGCCCTTTTCGGGTCACGACATGGAGGAACTGTGGCCCGTCAAGTTGCTTCAGGTTTTGCAGCGTCGGGATCAGGGAATCCAGGTCATGCCCGTCAATCGGGCCGATGTAATTAAAACCGAATTCTTCAAACATCGTTGCAGGCACGATCATGCCCTTGGCGTGTTCTTCAAGCCGTTTGGCGATTTCCTGCACGGGGGTCGGCAGCATTTTGCCGACATTTCGCGCCGCAGCATAAAATTTGCCGGACATCAGGCGTGCCAGATAGCGGTTCAGTGCGCCAACCGGGGGCGAAATCGACATGTCATTGTCATTCAGTATCACCAGCATCCGGATATTGTCGTATACCCCGGCATTATTCAATGCCTCAAAAGCCATGCCGCCAGTCATGGCGCCGTCTCCGATAACCGCAATGGAATGGTAGTTTTCTTCCTTGAGCCGGGCGGCGATAGCCATGCCCAGTGCTGCCGAAATGGAGGTAGAAGAGTGGGCTGTGCCAAAGGCGTCGTATTCGCTTTCTTCCCGCTTGGGAAAGCCTGACATGCCGTTTTGCTGGCGCAGGGTTTTCATCTGCTCTTTGCGTCCCGTCAGGATTTTGTGCGGATAGGACTGGTGGCCGACATCCCACACCAGGCGGTCGACCGGGGTATTGAAGACATAATGAAGCGCTATGGTCAGTTCGATGGTTCCCAGGTTGGAGGAAAGATGTCCCCCTGTTTTGGAAACGGACTGAATAATGAAACTGCGCAATTCAGCGGCCAGCTGGTTCAGCTGCGAGCGCGGCAGTTTGCGCAGATCCGATGGATTATTGATGAGGTGGAGCAGGTTCATTATTTATTCCGTTGTACGATCAGGTCGGCGATCTGCCTCAGGTAGTCCGCCTTTTTGCCAAACAGGCTCAATGCCTGGTGGGCATCCTGCCGGAGTTTTTCTGCCAGTTCCCTTGATTTGTCCAGACCCAGGATGGAGACATAGGTCGGCTTGTTATCTGCCGCATCCTTGCCAGCCGTTTTTCCCAGAGTCTCGGAGTCGGCTGTCGCGTCCAGGATATCGTCCACAACCTGGAATGCCAGGCCAATCGCCTTTGTATAGGATTCCAGCGCGCGCGCTTCATCCGCACCGGGAAAACGCCCGCAAAGCGTTCCAAGGAAAACCGATGCCTCAAGCAATGCCCCGGTTTTGAGGCTATGCATCTGCTCAAGCTGTTCCAGGGAAAGATTCTGCCCCACGTTGGCCAGATCAATCGCCTGGCCGCCGCACATGCCCAAAGAGCCGGATGCTTCGCCCAGTATCTGCAGCATTTCGACGGTGCGCTCAGGATCGATATCCAGGCGGGAAAGTACGGTAAAGGCATGGGATTGCAGGGCATCGCCAGCCAGAAGGGCGGTTGCCTCATCATACTGGACGTGAACAGTCGGTTTCCCGCGCCGCAGGACATCATTGTCCATACAGGGCAGGTCATCGTGAACCAGCGAGTAGGCGTGAATCATTTCAATTGCCGCACCGGCACGTGCCATGGCAGAAGCCGGCGCATCAAAAAGCACGCCTGCCGCAAAGACCAGCATGGGGCGTACCCGTTTTCCGCCATCCAGCGTGGCATAGCGCATGGCCTCATGAAGCCGCGCGGGGATGTGGTCTGCGGGGGGAAGCAGGTCAGACAAGGTTTGTTCCATTGTCGCCTGAACGGACTGCATCCAGTCTTCAAAAGCGATTTGATCCGCCATCATTTACCTTCCGTTGTGTTGTCCGGCAAAAAGGGTTTGAGCATTTCCTTGTCCAGCACTTCGATTTGCCGGTCGACTTTTTCCAGTTGGGCCGTGCAATACCGTACCAGTTCCACACCACGCTGGTAAGAGGTGATCGAGGTCTCAAGAGGGAGTTCCCCTTCTTCGAGCTGGGCAACGAGGCGGTTTAACTCCGTCATGGCGGATTCAAAGGATTCGATCCTGGCGTTGTCAGTCTTTTTTTCGGTGTTCTCAGACATAAAAGCGATCCATCAGCGGTTCCTAAGCAGGTGTAAAATCATACATCTGCCCGCGTATCCAAAATGAACGCGGAAGCCCACTATTATACGCCAGCTTCGTTTAATCCCATGATTCCAGTGCCCTTTCAGCGTCATAATATAACGTCACCGGCGCGGACATATTAAAGAAATCGTTTCATGCAATCTCTCTGGATGATATTTGCGGCACTCCTGTTTTCCATCATGGGTGTTTGCGTCAAGCTGTTGTCCGGGACTTATTCGACTCCCGAAATTGTCATGTACCGCAGCCTTATCGGGGCGGTTTTCATGTTTTTTGTCGTACTGGGCAAAAAAGGCACCTTCCGGACGGCCTTTTTCCGGGAGCATTTATGGCGGAGTGTCATCGGTGTTACCGCGCATGGCCTGTGGTTTTATGCCATGGTCTTTCTTCCGCTTGCCACTGCGGTGACGCTGAACTACATGTCGCCGATCTGGATTGCGGCCTTTCTTTTCCTTATTGGACTCTGGCGCCGCAAAATTGGGTTTGAGTGGCGGCTGGTGTTTGCCATTCTGGCCAGCTTTATCGGCGTGGCCCTGTTGCTTCGCCCCACCATCCATGCCGACCAGTGGGAGGTGGGTGTCATTGGCCTTATTTCCGGTGCGCTGGCGGCACTGGCATATTTGCAGGTGCGGCGTCTTGGCGAATTGGGCGAGCCGGAGTACAGGGTAGTTTTTTACTTCTGCACCATTGGCGCCATCTGTGCGGCATTGGCGTGTATTGTAAGCGCTTACTTGCCCGGAAGCGATGGAATTATATGGCATTCGCATGACTGGAAAGGCTTTTCCCTGCTGACGGTCATTGGCATTACCGCTGCGGTTGCGCAGGTTGCCATGACGCGTGCCTATCATTTGGGCAAGACGCTGGTAACCGCCAATCTCCAGTATACCGGCATCGTTTTTTCCAGTGCCTGGGGAGTCCTGATCTGGGACGATGCGCTGGGTTTTTATGGCTGGCTGGGAATTGCCATTATCATGGGAAGCGGTATTGCCACCACCTTTTTTGATGTCCGGCATCGTATGGCCGAGACATCAGCGGCTTTTCAGGAAGCGAAAAAACGGTTGATGCGGGCGGCTCAAATGGATGAGGGAAAGGGACAATAAAAGCCCATTTACCTGAGGTTCCTTAATGTGCCTCATCCCAGTTATTGCCTGCCCCGACGTCGGCAATCAGGGGGACTTTCAGCCTGGTTACCTGCCCCATCAGTTCCGGCAGGTGCTGCCGTATTTTTTCCAGTTCGTTTTCCGGGACTTCCAGTACCAGTTCGTCATGCACTTGCAGGATAAGGCGGGAGGCCAGTTTTTCTTTTTCCAGCCAGTCCTGGACGGCAATCATCGAAAGCTTGATGATGTCGGCTGCGGTTCCCTGCATGGGCGCATTGATGGCGGCACGCTCGGCGGCCTGGCGTCTTGGGCCATTGGGGGAATTGATCTCCGGTAGCCACAGCCGCCTGCCGAAAACCGTCTCAACGTAGCCGTTTTCGCGGGCTGCTTGCCGGATGTTTTCCATATAGCGGGCGACACCCGGATAACGCTGGAAATAACGGTCGATATAATCCTGCGCGGCATGGCGCCCGATTCCCAGGTTGCCCGCAAGGCCGAAGGCGCTCATGCCGTAGATCAGCCCGAAATTGATGACTTTGGCATGGCGGCGCTGTTCGGATGAGACTTCCAGCGGCGTGATTTCAAAAATTTCCGATGCGGTGGCGCGGTGGATATCCTCGCCGTTGGCAAAGGCGCGGATCAGTCCGGCGTCTTCGGACATGTGCGCCATGATGCGCAATTCGATCTGGGAATAGTCCGCCGAGACGATTTTATGGCCCGGCGGGGCAATAAAGGCTTCGCGGATGCGCCGTCCTTCTTTTGTCCGGATCGGAATATTCTGCAGGTTGGGGTCGCTGGATGCCAGCCGTCCGGTCACGGCAACGGCCTGGGCAAAATTGGTGTGAACCCGGTGTGTTGCCGGATTGACCATGCGGGGGAGTTTATCCGTATAGGTTGACTTCAGCTTGGCCATGCCCCGGTATTCAAGGATGATCTGCGGGAGCGGATAATCTTCAGCCAGCTTTTGCAGCACTTCCTCGTTGGTTGAGGGCGTGCCGGAAGGCGTTTTTTTGACAACGGGCAGTTTCAGCTTGTCGAAGAGAATTTCACCCAGTTGTTTGGGGGAATTCAGGTTGAAGGGTTCTTCTGCCGCTTCATAGGCTTTTTTCTCGAGCACCGCCATTTTTTCGCCCAGTTCGCCAGACTGGTGCGCCAGGAGAGCGGCATCGACAAGAACGCCATGCCGCTCGATTTTCTGCAGGACGACTTCGGTCGGCAATTCAATATTTTCATAGATGAAAGCCAGCTTTTTGTCCTGCCGGACAGAAGGCCACATGGCTTCATGAAGCTGCAGGGTGATATCCGCGTCTTCGGCGGCATATTCCGTGGCCCTGGCAATATCGACTTCGGCAAAGCCGATCTGTGATGCCCCTTTGCCGCAGACTTCCTCGTAAGAGAGGGTTTTCCGGTTCAGTATCCGCAGCGCCAAGCTGCCCATGTCGTGCCGCCGGTGCGATTCCAGCACATAGGACTCCAGCAGGGTGTCATGCGCAATACCCTGAAGGGAAATACCCTGGCTGGCAAAGATATGGCAATCATATTTCATGTTTTGCCCGACCTTCTTTTTCAGCGGATTTTCAAGCCAGGGCTTCAGTTTTTCCAGGACATCGCTGCGCACCAGTTGCGGCGGGACGCCCGGATAATCATGTGCAATCGGGATATAGGCCGCATGGCCGGGTTTGACGCAGAGGGAAATGCCGACCAGTTGCGCCTGCATCGGGTCAAGGGAGGTTGTTTCCGTATCGAGCGCCGTGATTTCCGCTGTAGAGATGCGCTCAAGCCATTGGTCAAGCGCAGATGCGGTCAGGATGGTTTCATAATGCGTCTCAGTCGGCGCCGGTTTGGGTTCGGGCGTTTCAAAAAGCGGGCTTTGCCCGGCAGATGCCGGTTTGGGGATGGCAACGACGGGGCTGGCTTCCCTTAGCCAGGCTTTGAAACCATATCGTTCAAAGAGGGCTTTCAGGCCTTCGGTATCGGCAGGTTTGCGGGTAAATGCCGTTTCAATCGAATGGATTTGTGTTCCCAGGTCGCAGTCAGTCCGAATGGTAATCAACTGGCGGGCCATCGGAAGCCAGTCGGCAGACTGGCGCAGGTTTTCTCCCACGGCACCCTTGATTTCCTCCTGATGCGCCAGGATGTTGTCGAGCGAGCCATATTGCGCCAGCCATTTCAGCGCGGTTTTTGGCCCCACTTTGGGAACGCCCGGAATATTGTCCGATGTATCGCCGATCAGGGAGAGATAATCAATGATGGATTGGGGCGGGATGCCGAATTTTTTTTCAATGCCTTCGTGATCCAGCGTTTCATTGCTCATGGTGTTGACCAGCGTTACGCTGTCATTGACAAGCTGTGCCATGTCCTTGTCTGCGGTCGCAATGATGGTTTCGAATCCCTGTTCGTGCGCCTGCCGGGCGAGCGTGCCAATGGCGTCATCTGCCTCGATGCCTTCAACCGATAAAATCGGCCAGCCCAAAAGCCCGATAGCTTCATGAATGGGCGCGACCTGGCTGGCGAGATCATCCGGCATGGCAGAGCGGTTTGCCTTGTAATCAGGATAAAGCGCATCGCGGAAGGTTTTCCCCTTTGCATCAAAAACGCAGGTGAGATATGCTAGGGGATAATCCCTGTCCAGGCGCCGCAGCATATTCAGGATTCCGTAAATCGCGCCGGTGGGTTCTCCAGCAGGGCTGCGCAGATCCGGCAGGGCATAATATGCCCGGTAAAGAAAGCTGGAGCCGTCTACCAATAACAGAATTTTTTTCATATGAGCAAAGACGAGAAAAATGTAAAAAGCATTATCAAGCTGCGCGAAGTGGAAGATGTTCGCGTCGCTACCTTTTTAAAGGCGCGCGAGTCCTGGAGCGTATTCTCCATTATGTCAGAGTTTATCGAGACTACGGAACTTCTCTCAGAGGTGAATCCGGCCGTGACGGTATTCGGTTCGGCGCGCATTCACCCGGACAATCCCTACTATATCCAGTGCATGGAGGTCTCCCGGCGCCTGTCTGATGCCGGGTTTGCCGTGATTTCCGGCGGCGGCCCCGGCATCATGGCGGCGGCAAACCGTGGTGCCTTTGAAGGCAAATCGTTGTCGATCGGTTTGAATATTGACCTTCCTTTCGAGCAGACCCCCAATCGCTGGCAGAATATCTCGCTCAACTATCGCCACTTTTTCCCGCGCAAGGTGGCTTTTGCCAAATATGCGGATGCCTACGTGCTTTTCCCGGGTGGTTTTGGCACGCTTGACGAACTTTGCGAAGTGCTTACGCTCATCCAGACAGAAAAGTCGCGCCGGATTCCCATCATTCTCGTCGGGTCTGATTTCTGGAACGGTTTTCTCGACTGGCTCAAAAATGTCCTGATTGCCTATGGCACGCTTTCCCCGGAAGATGTGGATCTGATGAAAGTGATTGATGAAACGGACAAGATTATCGAAGAAATCTTCAATTTCTATGAATTGCGCCCAACCGGCCCTTCCGAGGAAGAAAAGCGGAAAATGATGTACCTGTAGTAAACCGGTATCATCAGACAGGCGTTTAATCCGCGCTTCCTTTGTTACAATAGCACCATCATCTATCCAACCATGTGACGGTCATGCGAATAATTTCAGATTTCAGGTTATGTTTATTTTGTGCCGCCTTTGCGGCCATGCCTTTCGCGATGGCGCAGAATGCGAATAAAAACGCGCCGCAGAAAGAAGATCTTGAACTGATAGACGAAGTCGAACAGCCGACGATTACCATTCGCAAGCCCGATGCCACCCGGGAAATTACGGAACGCCGGGAAAATGGCGAGGTCAGGGAAATCAAGGTTCAAACGGGGGTCAGCACGTACTACCTCTATCCGAACCAGCCCCTGGGCGGATCGTTTGACGATATTACTTCCAAAAATCGCCCGGCCATGTGGCGGGTTCATGAATTTGACATGACAGGCCAGCGTCCGGATCAAGGCGGCAGCGAAACGGAGGACGGCGTGGACTACACCAGCGATGCGCCAGCACCGCCGACATCCAAATAACAGGATTTTCGTTTTGGTCTGAAACCGGATTCCCAATGGCTGTTTTTACTCCTGTCAGCATGCAAGAACTGGCTCCGTGGCTGTCCCGGTATGATGTCGGGCAGGCGCGGGAGATCCGGGGGATCAGTTCCGGCATCGAAAACAGTAATTTTTTTGTAACAACGGATAAGGGAGAGTATGTACTCACTCTCTTTGAAAAGCTGACGGCAGAACAGCTCCCGTATTACCTGAATCTGATGTACCACTTGGCAGGGCGGGATATCCGGGTTGCCAGCCCCATTCCCGACCGGGAAGGCCATATCCTGGGGGCGCTCTGCGGGAAACCCGCCAGTCTGGTAACCCGGCTTAACGGGAACTGGAAGGAACATCCGGAGCCGCGTCATTGTGCGCAGGTCGGGGAAATGATGGCAAGGATGCATCTGGCCGGAAAAGATTACCCCTGTCACCAGCCCAATTTGCGCGGGCTTTCCTGGTGGCGGGAAACCCTGCCCCAGGTAGAGGAGTTCCTCCCGGAAGACAATGCGGCCTTCCTCAGGGAAGAGGTCTCCCTGCAGGATGCCTTTTCCCGCACGGATATTTGCCGCCGCCTGCCATCCGGCCCGGTACATGCCGAGTTGTTCCGCAATAATGTCATGTTTGACGGAGAAACGCTTTCCGGGTTCTTTGATTTCTATTTTGCCGGGAATGATACCTGGCTTTTTGACGTGGCGGTTGCCGTCAATGACTGGTGTATCCGGCTGGATACCGGCGAGTTTGACCAGGAGCGCCTGGGCGCGTTTCTGTGTGCCTATCAGGTCGCACGCCCTTTTACCGGGGATGAGAAAAAGGCCTGGCAGACCACATTACGGGCGGCTGCGTTGCGTTTCTGGCTGTCGCGGTTATATGATTTTTACCTGCCTCGGGAAGCCGAAATGCTGACGCCGCATGATCCTTCCCACTTTGAACGAATTTTGCGATTGCGTGCAGCCGATGCGGCACCCTTTTTTCCGGTATGAAAACGATTGATGCAAAAATGGGCCTGGCCTGGATCAGGGAGGGTTTCCAGCTTTTCCGGAAACGCCCTTTTTTGCTGACCAATCTCTTTATTGCCTATTTCCTTGCGCTGATGATTATCGGCTCACTCCCGCTGGTCGGCGCAATACTCCCTCCGCTGATTGCCCCCTGTTTTGCCATCTTCTTTTTGCAGGCGATCCACGATGCGGCTGAAGAAAAGCCATTCAGCATTTCCAGCCTGTTTGCGGTTTTCAGCAAGTCCGTGCTGTTTCGCCTACTGATACTGGGCGGCCTGTATTTTCTGGCTGCCGTGATTGCCGTTTACCTCTCCCGCTTTGTCGATGGCGGTATCTTCATGCGTGCGATGGGCGGAGAGCAATTTGAAGTGAAATTCCTGCTTGAATCGAAATTCAAGCAGGCCTTCATGGTTGCGGCTCTCCTGCAGTTTTTTGCCCTCCTGTTTTTCTGGTTTGTCGCTCCGCTGATTGCCTGGAAAAACATGCCGCTGGGACAGTCCCTCTTTTACAATTTCTTCACGATCATCCGCACCTGGAAAGCGTTCATTGTCTATTTGCTGGGACTGGCGCTTTTTGGTTTTCTGCTTCCCATGCTGGTCAATACGCTCATCATGATTATGCTGGGAAAAAATATCGGTCTTTTCATCACGTTTTCTGTACTGATGGTGGTGGCAGTTCTGGTATATTGTTCGTTTTATTCCATGTATATTTACCTGTTCGGGAAACCCTCTCCGCCAAAGCAGGCATAGCCTGTATGCGGTTCTTTGTCTGGCAGGTTTACTGATAAGGATCTGAAATGACCGACCTTTCCCCTCTTGTCAAAGCGGAAATACTTGCCGAGGCCCTGCCTTACATACAGAAATTTCATGGCAAAACCATCGTCGTCAAATACGGCGGCAATGCGATGGTGGAAGAAAAACTCAAGCAGGGCTTTGCCCGCGACATCGTCTTGCTGAAACTGGTCGGCATGAACCCGGTGGTGGTGCATGGCGGCGGGCCGCAAATTGACAATGCGCTGCGGAAAATCGGCAAAAGCGGAACCTTCATCCAGGGCATGCGTATTACCGATGAAGAGACAATGGAGGTTGTCGAGTGGGTTCTCGGTGGCGAAGTCCAGCAGGATATTGTCATGCTGATTAACCAGTATGGCGGCCAGGCTGTCGGGCTGACCGGCAAGGATGGCGGCCTGATCCACGCGCGGAAAATGCAGATGCCGGATGCGGACAATCCGGGCAAGTTCGTTGACCTGGGCTTTGTCGGGGAAATCAGCGAAATCAACCCGGCGGTGGTCAAGGCGCTGCAGGACGATGCCTTTATCCCGGTCATTTCACCAATCGGGTTCAGCGATGAGGGGCAGGCATACAATATCAATGCCGACCTGGTTGCAGGCGAAATTGCCAAGATACTCCAGGCGGAAAAACTGATTATGATGACCAATACCTCCGGGGTGCTCGACAAGAACAACAAGCTGCTGCCGGATTTGACGGCTTCCGAAATTGATGCGCTCTTTGCCGATGGCACGATTTCAGGCGGCATGATGCCCAAAATCTCGTCTGCACTGGATGCGGCAAAATCCGGCGTCAAGGCGGTGCACGTGATTGATGGCCGCATAGCCCATTCCCTGCTTCTGGAAATATTGACGGAGCAGCCTTTTGGCACGATGATCCGCCCCGGTTAAGGAGCCGTTGAAATAAAAAAAGCAGCTTGTTTCCAAGCTGCTTTTTTGTGGGTAAAGCCCGTTTTAATGGCGTTGCTGGCGCAATTTCTGAATCAGTGACAGCTGTGCCATTGCCATGGCAATTTCTGCCTGCGCTTTGGCATAGTCGATATTGGAGGATTGATTCTGCAGGGCATCTTCTGCCTGCTGTTTGGCCTCACGCGCTTTTGCCTCATCCAGATCCCGGCCACGGATGGCGGTGTCAGCCAGGACAGTGACAGCATAAGGCTGCACTTCAAGTATGCCGCCGGCAACAAAAACATACTCTTCTTCAGCATGATTCGGCCTTTTAATACGGACAGCACCCGGTCTGATACGGGTAATCAGCGGCGCATGCATGGGTAAAATACCGATTTCACCCATTTCTGCGGGAATTGCCACAAATTCGGCATCCCCTGAAAAAATCAGCTCCTCTGCTGAAACCACGTCGACATGTATGGTGTTTGCCATGCTTGAACCTTTTGTCTTTGTTCAAAAATTTCTGTGCGTCTCCGGTTTTTCAGGGCTGTTTTTCACAGCCCTGAAGACCGTATTTACATTTTGCCGGCTTTTTCGATTGCTTCTTCGATAGCGCCAACCATGTAGAATGCCTGTTCCGGCAGATGGTCAAGCTCACCATTGGCGATCATCTTGAAGCCCCTGATGGTGTCCTTGAGCGTCACGTACTTGCCTGGGGAACCGGTAAAGACTTCAGCTACGCTGAACGGCTGGGACAGGAAACGCTGCATTTTACGGGCACGTGCCACAACCAGCTTGTCTTCCTGGGCCAGTTCGTCCATGCCCAGAATCGCAATAATGTCGCGCAGTTCCTTGTAACGCTGCAAAATACCCTGAACAGAACGGGCAACGTCATAGTGATCCTGGCCAACCACGTTCGGGTCAAGCTGACGTGATGTGGAGTCCAGCGGATCAACCGCAGGGTAGATACCCAGCGATGCGATGTCACGGGAAAGCACAACGGTTGAGTCCAGGTGGGCGAAGGTCGTTGCCGGTGACGGGTCAGTCAAGTCGTCAGCAGGAACGTAAACGGCCTGGATGGACGTAATGGAACCGACATTGGTTGAGGTAATGCGTTCCTGCAGTTTACCCATTTCTTCAGCCAGCGTTGGCTGGTAACCCACAGCAGAAGGCATACGGCCAAGAAGCGCCGATACCTCGACACCTGCCAGGGTAAAGCGATAGATGTTATCAACGAAGAAGAGAACGTCACGACCCTGGTCACGGAAACTTTCCGCGATGGTCAGGCCGGTCAGCGCAACGCGAAGACGGTTGCCCGGTGGCTCGTTCATCTGGCCGTAAACCATGGCGACTTTATCCAGAACGTTGGAGTCCTTCATCTCATGGTAGAAGTCGTTACCTTCACGGGTACGCTCACCAACACCGGCAAAAACGGAAAGACCGTCATGCTGCTTGGCGATGTTGTTGATCAGTTCCATCATGTTAACGGTCTTGCCAACGCCTGCGCCGCCGAAGAGGCCCACTTTACCGCCCTTTGCAAACGGGCAGATCAGGTCAATCACCTTGATGCCGGTTTCCAGGAGTTCCTGGGAGGGAGAAAGTTCATCGTAGCTTGGTGCCTTGCGGTGAATTGATGCACGCTCTTCTGTCTGTACAGGGCCCGCCTCATCAATCGGGTTGCCCAGCACGTCCATAATGCGGCCAAGAGTTGCCTCACCAACCGGTACCATGATGGGTTTGCCGGTATTCTGGATAACCATGCCACGACGCAGACCATCTGATGAGCCCAGTGCAATGGTACGGACAATGCCGTCACCCAGCTGCTGCTGGACTTCCAGTGTCAGTTCGGACCCTTCCATTGTCAAAGCATCAAAAACCCTGGGCATTTTGTCACGTGGAAATTCCACGTCTACCACGGCTCCGATACACTGAACGATTTTGCCATCCGCCATTTTTCGTTCCTTCAATATTATTAGTAATTCGTTTTAAGCAAATTCTGGTTGTTAACTCGATTAAACTGCAGCTGCACCAGCGACAATCTCTGTCAGCTCGGTCGTAATGGCCGCCTGACGGGTCTTGTTGTATATCAGCTTCAGTTCTGAAATCACATTACCGGCGTTATCACTGGCTGATTTCATTGCCACCATCCGTGCCGACTGTTCCGATGCGATGTTTTCCGCGACTGACTGGTAAACCAGCGCTTCGACATAACGCACCAAAAGCGTGTCAATAACCGTGGGCGCATCCGGTTCGTAGATGTATTCCCAGGCATGACGCTTGTTGCCGGTTGATAAAGTTTCATTGGGAAGCGGGAGCAACTGTTCGATTACCGGTTCCTGTTTCATCGTATTCAGGAACTTGTTGTAGCACAGGTAAATCGCATCCAGGTTTTCTGCCCCATATTCATCCAGCAAAACCTTGACCGGGCCAATCAGGCGATCCAGACGTGGCGCATCACCCAGCTGTACTGCATGAGAAAGGATTTTAGCCCCGATCCGGTTCAGGAAACCGAGACCCTTGTTTCCGACAGCGACCGTAACGATCTCGTTGCCGGCTTCCTCTTCAGTACGCATCCGGTTGGTCGTAATGCGCAAAATGTTGGTGTTAAGACCACCGCACAGCCCTTTATCGGTTGTGACAATGACGAACCCAACCCGTTTTGCGCCATCCCGTGGAATTGTAAAAGGATGGACGTATTCCGGATTGGCTTCAGCCATGTGGGCGGCAATACTGCGAACGATATCACTGTATGGTCTGGATGCCCGCATCCGATCCTGCGCCTTGCGCATTTTGGATGCTGCCACCATTTCCATCGCTTTGGTGATCTTTCTCGTATTTTCTACGCTCTTGATATGACCACGTATCTCTTTACTTGATGCCATCAGGCGTACTCCTTATTGCGTTAAGATCGCGTCATTCCTCGGCAGTCACAAAACCGCTGTCCTGCTTGTATTCAGCGATTGCCGTTGACAGGACAGATTGATCCTCTTTTTCAAGGCGCTTGCTGTCTTCAATCCGCTTGAGCAGTTCTGCGTGGTTCGTGCGCATGTAAGCGTGCAGGCCAGCTTCAAAAGGCAGTACGTTTTTGACTTCAATGTTATCCAGGAAACCGGAGTTCACCATGAACAGGGATACCGTCATCAGGGAAATCGGCAGCGGCGTGTACTGTGGCTGCTTGAGCAGTTCGGTCACACGGGCACCACGATCAAGCTGACGGCGGGTTGCATCGTCCAGGTCAGAAGCAAACTGCGAGAATGCTGCCAGTTCGCGATACTGTGCCAGGTCGGTACGGATACCGCCGGACTGGCCTTTAACCGCATTCGTCTGGGCTGCACCACCAACACGGGAAACCGAGATACCAGCGTTAATCGCAGGACGGATACCCGAGTTAAAGAGGGAAGTTTCCAGGAAGATCTGACCATCGGTAATGGAAATCACGTTGGTCGGTACGAATGCAGAAACGTCGCCTGCCTGGGTTTCAATGATCGGCAGCGCCGTCAGTGAACCGGTTTTACCCTTGACTTCGCCATTGGTGAAGTGCTCAACGTACTCGGCGTTGACACGTGCACCGCGCTCAAGAAGGCGGGAGTGCAGATAGAAAACGTCACCCGGATAAGCTTCACGGCCCGGTGGGCGGCGGAGCAGCAGGGAAACCTGACGGTAGGCAACAGCCTGTTTTGACAAGTCATCATAGATGATGAGCGCGTCCTGTCCGCGGTCGCGGAAGTATTCACCCATGGCACAACCGGCGTATGGCGAGACATACTGCATGGCAGCCGATTCAGATGCCGTTGCAGTAACCACGATGGTGTAATCCATCGCGCCATGTGCTTCCAGTGCGCGAACCGTGTTCTTGATGGACGAGGCTTTCTGGCCGATAGCGACATAAATACAGATCATGTCCTGGCCTTTTTGATTGATGATCGCATCAATCGCAACAGCCGTTTTGCCGGTCTGGCGGTCGCCAATGATCAGCTCGCGCTGTCCACGGCCAATCGGTACCATGGAGTCAATTGCCTTTAAGCCGGTTTGCATCGGTTGGGATACAGACTGGCGGGCAATAACGCCGGGGGCGATTTTTTCAATAGGCGAGGAAAGCTTGGCATCGATCGGCCCTTTGCCGTCAATGGGTTGACCAAGCGCGTCAACGACACGACCGATCAATTCCGGGCCAACAGGTACCTCCAGAATACGGCCGGTACATTTGACCGTGTCGCCTTCTGAAATATGCTCATATTCACCCAGAATAACAGCACCAACGGAATCGCGCTCAAGGTTCAGCGCCAGACCATAGGTGTTTCCGGGAAATTCCAGCATTTCGCCCTGCATCGCATCGGAAAGTCCGTGAATGCGGCAAATACCATCGGACACCGAGATAATCGTGCCCTGATTGCGAATCTCAGCGGTATCGCTAAGTCCTT
>JAVBTJ010000040.1:0-24969 GCA_031556215.1 Oxalobacter sp. | reverse complement strand
TTTCCCGCCTGCCTTCGTTGTCGCACCAAAATTGAACTCGCCGTATGTCCAATACGCCTTCGTCCAATTTTGTCCCGTCGCCTTGACAGACAAGAAAAATCGGCTTTTCGCGAACGGCAAGTTAATGAGTCCTGAGCCTAGTCGTTTTTCGTCCGGTTCCAGATGGCGGTCAGGGCGGAAACGGCAGCTATGCCCGCTGTTTCGGTTCGCAGTATCCGGGTGCCCAAAGACAGTAGCTGTACGTCGTGCCGGGTCGCCAAGCCTTCTTCTTCGCGGGAGAAGCCGCCTTCGGGCCCGATGACAAGCGTGACATCCTGCGGGGGAGTCTGAAATGCCCAGTCGGCCAGGGATTCCTTCGCATGCGGGCTCAGCATCAGGGTGGGGCGGGCTTCGTTGCTTTTTACCCAGTTCTGGAAGGAAGTAATATCAGCCAGTTCGGCAAAGCGGTTGCGTCCGCTTTGTTCCGAGGAGGCAATGATGATGCTTTTCCACCGGATAGCCCGTTTTTCTGCCCGTTCTTCAGTGAGCCGGACAACGGAACGTTCTGATTCAACAGGGCAGATTCGCGCGACGCCCAGTTCAACCGCTTTTTCGATGATCAGATCCATTTTGGAGGCTTCCGGCATGGATTGAGCCAGCGTGACGCGATAGGGGAGTTCATTTTCACGGGGTTGATAGGACAGGATGTCCACGATGGTGCCGTGGCGGTGAATGTCAACGATTTTTGCCGCGTATTCCCCGCCTTCTCCATTAAAAAGCGTGACATCATCCCCGGGCTTCAGGCGCAGAACCATAGTATGCCGTGCCGCGGAGGCAGGGAGTTCCAGTTGGGTATTCACCGAAAGCGGCGCATTGCAGTACAGGCGTGTCATGGGATGTCCCCTGTCGTATGGTTAAACTTAGGTTCCCTCTGATAGAATACAGGCAGGTTATGCTTGGCATAATACACGATTTGAGGGGGAGGGTTAGAAGGGCCCTTTCTTTCCTGTTTCTTTCCGGACGCAAGGTAATTATATGACGACGACTTTACCCGACAATATCATGGCAAACGCGATACGTGTGCTGGCGATGGATGCTGTTCAAAAGGCCAATTCCGGGCATCCCGGCATGCCGATGGGCATGGCGGAAATAGCGGTGGCGTTATGGTCACGGCATTACCGGCACAACCCGGCCAATCCGCGATGGTCCAATCGTGACCGTTTTGTCCTGTCGAATGGGCATGGCTCCATGTTGCAGTATGCGCTTTTGCATCTGACGGGTTACGACCTGACCATGGACGATATCAAGAATTTCCGGCAGTTCCATTCCAAAACCCCCGGTCACCCCGAAGTGCACGTCACGCCCGGAATTGAAACAACGACAGGCCCGCTTGGGCAGGGCATAACCAATGCCGTGGGCATGGCGCTGGCGGAAAGGCTGCTGGCAAAAGCGTTTAACAGGCCGGGACTGGATATTGTGGATCACCACACCTATGTTTTCCTGGGTGATGGTTGCCTGATGGAGGGTATTTCGCATGAGGCCTGTTCCCTGGCCGGGACATGGAAACTGAATAAACTGATTGCGCTGTACGACGACAATGGCATTTCGATTGACGGTGATGTCAAAGGCTGGCTGACAGACAATACGCCAAAGCGCTTTGAGGCATACGGCTGGAACGTGATTGCGAATGTGGACGGCCATGATGTGGCGGCGGTGGATGCCGCCATCGTCAAGGCGAGGCAATCCGACAAGCCGACACTGATCTGCTGCAAAACCGTTATCGGAAAGGGATCGCCAAACAAGGCCGGTACGCACGATGTGCACGGCGCGCCGCTGGGCGACAAGGAAATTGAGGCTGCGCGGATTGCGCTGGGCTGGACTTATCCATCGTTTGACATTCCGGCTGAAGTGTACAAGGCCTGGGATGCGAAGGAGGACGGGCGCAAGTGGCAGGAAGAATGGGATGCGCTTTTTGCCTCCTATGCCAAACAGTATCCCCAAGAGGCTGCCGAATTTACCCGCCGGATGAGTGGTACGCTGCCAGCCGGTTTTGACGATGCGGTCAAGCGGTATGTTGCTGATTGCGTTGGCAAAAAAGAAACGATTGCAACCCGCCGCGCCAGCCAGAATGCCATTAGTGCCTATGCCCCCATCCTGCCGGATTTCCTGGGCGGTTCCGCCGATCTGACCGGCTCAAACCTGACTAATTGGAAAGAATGCGTCAAGGTGGAAGGAGACCAACCCGGCAATTACATCAGCTATGGTGTACGCGAATTCGGCATGAGCGCCATCATGAATGGTGTTGCCCTGCATGGCGGGTTTATCCCGTTTGGCGGCACCTTCCTGACTTTTTCGGATTACAGCCGCAATGCGCTCAGGATGGCATCGCTGATGCAGATTCGTTCCATTTTTGTGTTTACCCATGATTCCATTGGCGTGGGCGAGGATGGCCCGACACATGAGCCTATCGAGCATATTTCCAGCATGCGCCTGATTCCGGGGCTGAATAACTGGCGTCCCTGCGATACGGTGGAGTCCGCTGTTGCCTGGGCACAGGCGATCAGGCGGCACGATGGCCCGACAACCCTGATCTTTTCACGCCAGAATCTGGTGTACCAGGAAAGGACGGAGGAACAGGTCGCCAATATTGCCCGTGGGGGTTATGTTTTGCGGGATGTCAAGGATGCAAAAATTGTCCTGATTGCAACAGGCTCTGAAGTCGAACTGGCTGTCAATGCGGCATCCGAGCTGGAGAAAAAAGGGATTGCGGCGCGGGTCGTATCCATGCCGTCAACCGATGTTTTTGATGTCCAGGAACCGGCATACCGTGAAAGCGTGTTGCCAAAAGGCCTGCCGCGTGTTGCGATTGAGGCGGGAATAGCCGATTACTGGCGCAAGTATGTCGGTCTGGAAGGAGCTGTTGTGGGGATGGAGAGTTTTGGTGAGTCAGCCCCGGCTTCCGTGCTTTTCAAGCATTTTGGGTTTACGGTGGAAAATGTTGTTGCCAAAGTGCAATCCGTTTTAGGCAGGTAGGTCTTATAATATGACGATTATTGATTAATTATTGTTAATTCAGGAGTAAACATCATGGCTATTCGGGTTGCAATTAACGGCTATGGCCGTATTGGCCGAAACGTGCTTCGTGCCCATTACGAAGACGGTAAATCTCGCGATATTGAAATTGTTGCTGTCAATGACCTGGGCGACATGGAAATCAGCGCCCACCTGACCCGTTACGACACGGTGCATGGCAAATTTGCAGGCGAAGTGGGTTACGAAAAGGACTACCTGATTGTGAATGGCGACAGGATCCGTGCCATTTCCAACCGCAATCCGGGAGAAATGCCCTGGAAAGAACTGGGTGTGGATGTGGTGCTGGAATGTACGGGGCGGTTTACCACCAAGGACGCGGCTGCGGCTCACTTGCAGGCTGGCGCGAAAAAGGTGCTGATTTCAGCGCCCGGCGGCAAGGATGTGGATGCAACGGTGGTTTACGGTGTCAATCAGGGAGTCCTGAAAGCCTCGCATACGGTGGTTTCCAATGCCTCCTGCACAACGAACTGCCTGGCGCCGGTTGCCAAGCCGCTGCATGAGAAGCTGGGGATTGTCAGCGGGCTGATGACAACGATACATGCCTATACCAATGACCAGGTTCTGACAGACGTTTATCACAGCGATCCACGCCGTGCACGTGCGGCAGCCATGAATATTATCCCGACCCGTACCGGTGCAGCAGCAGCAGTTGGCCTGGTATTGCCGGATCTGGCCGGGAAGCTGGATGGCTACGCCATGCGCGTGCCGACAATCAACGTTTCGGCGGTTGACCTGACTTTTGTGGCATCCCGTTCGACAACGGTTGAGGAAGTCAATGCGATTCTCAAAGACGCCTCTGAGGGGGAAATGAAAGGTGTCCTGGCTTACAACACCGAGCCGCTGGTATCGGTGGATTTCAACCATACCACTGTATCCAGCACCTTTGATTCGACCCAGACCCGCGTCAGCGGGGGCACGCTGGTCAAGATCCTGGCCTGGTACGACAATGAATGGGGTTTCAGTTGCCGGATGCTGGATACCAGCCTGGCGATGATGAAGGCCAAGTAATTAAAAGCAGACCAAAAAATGCCAGCTTAAAAGCTGGCATTTTTTATTGTTCGAAAAACCCTTACAGCACGTAACGCGAAAGGTCTTCGTTGACGGAAAGGGCTTCCAGGCGTTCGTTCACGTAAGCGGTGTCGATGGTGATCGTATCCGTGTTGTTTTCGCTGGCGGTGTACGAGATTTCCTCAAGCAGTTTTTCCATGACCGTATAAAGCCGCCTTGCGCCGATGTTTTCGGTGCGTTCGTTGACGGAGAAGGAAATTTCGGCAAGACGCCGGATACCGTCTTCGGCAAAGATGAGCTTGATGTTTTCCGTTGCCAGAAGCGCTTCATACTGGGCTGTCAGGCAGGCGTCGGTGCTGGTCAGGATGCGCTCAAAATCCTCGATGGAAAGGGATTCCAGTTCGACCCGGATCGGAAAACGGCCCTGCAGTTCCGGGATCAGGTCGGAAGGCTTGGACAGGTGGAAGGCGCCAGAGGCAATGAAGAGGATGTGATCTGTCCTGACCATGCCGTATTTGGTATTGACGGTGGTGCCTTCGACCAGCGGCAGCAGGTCGCGTTGGACACCGGCGCGCGAGACATCGGCACCGCCGATTTCCGAACGGGAAGCGATTTTGTCGATTTCGTCGAGGAAGACGATGCCGTTTTGTTCAACGTTCGTGATGGCTTTCTGCTTGAGCTCATCTTCGTTGACCATTTTGGCGGCTTCTTCTTCCGTCAGAAGGCGCAACGCCTCGCTGATTTTGACCTTGCGCGATTTTTTTCGGCCACTTCCCAGGCCCGAAAACATGGACTTGATCTGCTCGGTCATTTCTTCCATGCCCGGTGGGGCCATGATTTCCATGTGCGGCATGGCATCGGCGACTTCAATTTCGACTTCGCGGTCGTTGAGTGAACCTTCGCGCAGGCGTTTGCGGAAAATCTGCCGGGTATTGTTGCCGGAACCGGCGTCGTCATCGTTGGCATTGAAGCCAAAATCGCGGGCAGGGGGCATCAGGATGTTCAGTACCCGTTCTTCTGCGGCATCGGCGGCCTTTTCGCGAACCTTTCGCATTTCGGATTCGCGTGTCTGCTTGATGCTGATATCGATCAGGTCGCGGATGATGGTTTCCACGTCGCGTCCCACGTAACCCACTTCCGTAAATTTGGTCGCTTCGATTTTGATGAAGGGCGCATCTGCCAGGCGGGCGAGACGGCGGGCGATTTCGGTTTTTCCGACACCGGTCGGCCCGATCATCAGGATGTTTTTGGGGGTGATCTCATGGCGCAGGGGCTCCTGTACCTGCTGGCGGCGCCAGCGGTTCCTGAGGGCAATGGCAACAGCACGCTTGGCTTTGGACTGGCCAACAACGTGTTTGTCGAGTTCAGAGACGATTTCTGGAGGAGTCAGGTTCATAATGGCGTACAAAAAATAAGAGAGAGTCGGTATCGTTTAATCAAGGGTTTCGATGATGTGGCTCATGTTCGTGTAAATGCAGAGTTCACCGGCGATGGACAGCCCTTTTTTTACAATGTCGGCAGGCGGGAGATCGGTGTTGCGCTGAAGCGCCAATGCAGCGGACTGGGCATAAACGCCGCCTGATCCGATGGCGCCGATGCCTTCTTCCGGCTCAAGCACATCGCCATTGCCCGTGATAATAAAGGTGGCTTCCTTGTCCGCTACCAGCAACATGGCTTCAAGGCGACGGAGTATGCGGTCGGTTCGCCAGTCCTTGGCAAGTTCAACGGCAGAGCGCAGGAGGTTGCCCTGATGTTTTTCCAGCTTGGCTTCGAAACGCTCCAAAAGCGTAAAGGCATCGGCGGTGCCACCCGCGAATCCGGCCAGCACGCGGTCGTTGTAGAGTTTGCGGACTTTGCGGGCGCTGCCCTTGATGACGACATTGCCCAGGGTGACCTGGCCATCACCACCCAGGGCGACTTTGCTGCCCTGGCGTACAGACAGGATGGTGGTGCCGTGAAATTGTTCCATGCGTGTTTCTCCTGTGGCTCTGCTTGTGTTGCAAAGCGGATCAAATAATCGACCTTGTTGCAGATTGGGACATTTTCCCGAATTACAAGGGGGAAGGCGAGTAGTGTAACGCGCCCTGCCAATTCTGACTAATGAGGCGCGCGCTGTTATAATGGCGCTCCTGCTTTTGATACCCCTTTTCGTGATGAGTTCCCCCGCCCTTTTCAATCTCAATACCCCGCAACGGGATGCCGTCAGCTATATGGACGGTCCCTGCCTGGTGATTGCAGGGGCCGGTTCCGGCAAGACGCGGGTGATTACCCAGAAGATTGCGCACCTGATCGAAAGCGGGCTGTACGAGGCCCGGCATATCGCGGCCTTGACATTTACCAATAAGGCAGCGGCGGAAATGCAGGAACGTATTGCCAAACTGCTGTCGAAGCCGTCCCAGGCATCGGAATTGACGATTTCGACCTTTCACTCACTGGGTGTCCGCATATTGCGCCAGGAAGCGAAAGAACTGAATCTCAAGGAACGTTTTTCCATTATGGATGCGGATGACTGTTTTTCCCTGATGCAGGATATGGCGGTGACAACGGACAGGCAGGTGATTCGCCGCATCCAGTCCCGCATATCGCTCTGGAAAAATGCGCTGGTGAGTCCGGATCGGGCGCTGGCTGAAGCAATCGATGAGGATGAAGGCCAGGCGGCCCGGATTTATGCCAGCTATATGGCCACCCTGTCGGCATACCAGGCGGTGGATTTTGACGATCTGATCCGGCTTCCGGTGGTGCTTTTCCGGGAGAACGAGGCGGTTCGCGACAAATGGCAAAGACGCATGCGCTACCTGCTGGTGGATGAATACCAGGATACCAACATTTGCCAGTATGAACTGGTGAAACTCCTTGTGACGGGGCCCGGCAAGAAGCCCATGTTTACCGCCGTGGGCGATGATGACCAGGCTATTTATGCCTGGCGGGGCGCGACGACCGAAAACCTGAAGATACTGCGGGATGATTTTCCGGATTTGAAACTGGTTCGCCTGGAACAAAATTACCGTTCTTCCATGCATATCCTGCAGGCGGCCAATGCGGTGATCGGCAATAATCCCAAGATTTTTGACAAGACGCTCTGGTCCGAACTGGGGCCTGGCGAGCCTGTCCGGGTGAGCGTGATGGACGATGATGAAAAGGAAGCGGAACAGATCGCGATTTCGTTGTCCGCGCACCGCTTTGAGCGGCGGGCGAAATTTTCGGATTACGCTGTCCTGTACCGGGGCAATCATCAGTCGCGCCTGCTTGAAACGGCTTTGAGGCGGGAGCGCATTCCTTATACCATTTCCGGCGGGCAGAGTTTTTTCTCGCGCGCGGAGATCAAGGATGTCGTCAGCTACCTGCGCCTGATTGCCAATAACGATGATGATCCGGCCTTTATCCGGGCGGTGACCACGCCGAAACGGGGGGTAGGGCAGGCAACACTTGAGGCATTGGGTACTTTTGCCGGGCGCTGGCAGTGTTCGCTTTTTGAGGCGGTTTATAAAGGGGGGCTTGAGGCGGTGCTGCCTCCCCGCCAGCTTCAGCCGTTGCGCGCTTTTTGTGATTTCATCAACCGCATTGAATTGCGGGCGAGCCGGCAGGGGGCTGCCGGAAGCGGCGAGAACGCGTCAGCCGTGCTGGACGACATGATGGCGGAAATAGCTTATGAAACCTATCTGTATGATACGTTTGACGAGCGTACTTCTCGCAACAAATGGGAAAATGTGCTGGATTTTACGGGCTGGCTGAAGGAAAAGAGCCTGGGTGACCGGCAAGGCGGCGTACCGGAAAAAAACCTGCTTGAGCTGACGCAAATGGTTGCCCTGATGACCATGCTGGAAGGCAGGGACGAAGAGCCTGATGCGGTGCGTCTTTCGACACTGCATGCGGCAAAGGGATTGGAATTTCCCCATGTCTACCTGGTCGGGGTGGAGGAGGGGATTCTGCCGCACAGGGGCGATCCCGATGCGCCTGTTGACGCGCTGGCAGCGCGCATTGAAGAAGAGCGCCGCCTGATGTATGTCGGGATTACGCGCGCGCAACGGAGTCTCCAGATCAGCTGGTGCAAAAAACGGCGGAGAGGCCGGGAAACGGAAGTGTGCGAAATCTCCCGTTTTATTGCGGAAATGCAGCTCGACAAGGGCGAGAAATTGCCGGGTGAGCAAGAGACCATCACGCCACAGGCTCGGCTCGCTAACCTGAAATCGTTGCTGCAAACCCCCAAAGCGGCTGGATGAGGCTTAAAATAAGTTTGGAAAGGACGACCAGTGGAAGAACGCTTTGTAGATCTTGAAACAAGAATCAGCTATCAGGAAGACATGATTGATGAACTCACTAAAACGGTTTATCAACAGCAAAACCGGATCGACCGGCTGGAGGAGGCCTTGATTGAACTGGCGCGCCGCCTGACGGAAGGCGCCAATAACAGCATGACGCTGACCCACGAAAGACCGCCGCATTATTAAGATTTGACAGGTTGAAAATGAAAATGTCATCCAAAGAACAGGAGCTCCTGTACGCCAAGCTGAATATGGAAACCGCGCAGATGCCCTGGCGCGAATTGCAGCGCTATTTTGCTTCTGGGCATATTGTCGCCATCGGGGATGGCCTGGATATGGTGAGCGTGGCGGTCATGGTGGCGGCAGATGATACGGAAAACATATCCCGCCTGCTTAACCAGAAGCAGATAGAAAAGGTCACCGACGGGCAGGCGCAAACCTGGTTTGAGGCGGATGAAAAATTGTGGACGGTGGTTGTCAAGCCGTGGATTTTTGTGCAGGCCCGGAAAAACACCGTGCCGGATGGCAGCATGCTGAACTGATGCGGCCTGCATTTGATCTGTTTGAGTTGAATCATGTCTATTCGTCTTATTGTCGGTCTGGGAAATCCGGGGCCTGAATACGAGCAAACCCGTCATAATGCCGGGTTCTGGTTTGTCGATAACCTGGCGCACAGGATGAATGCGCCTTCCCTGAAAAAAGAGTCCCGTTTTCAGGCACTGGCTGGACGTGTCCGGATAGCTGGCGGGGATGTCTGGCTTCTCGAGCCGCAGACCTTCATGAATCTGTCCGGTCGCGCGGTGGGTGCTTTGGCGCGTTTTTACCGGATTGGCGTGGAAGAAATCCTGGTGGTGCATGATGAACTGGATATTGCACCCGGCGCGGCACGCCTGAAAAAGGGCGGTTCCACCGGCGGGCATCGCGGGTTGAACGATATTGTCTCAGCGATGGGATCGCAGGATTTCTGGCGTTTAAGGCTGGGTATTGGCCATCCCCGGACAACGAACCCGAAAATGGCGGTGATTGATTATGTGCTTCAGCGCCCCGGCGATGACGAGCAGATATTGATCAATGAGTCGATTGAACGCGGACTTGATGTGATGCCGCTCGTTTGTGAGGGGCGGTTTGATATGGCGATGAAGGATTTGCATACGGCCCGGTGAAGAACGCGGCGCCGGGAAAAGAGGCAACAAAAAACCGCCAGCGTGTATCACGCGCTGGCGGTTTTTTTCGGGAGAAGGAGGCTCTTATTCGCCTTCTTTTTTCTCTTCTTCGGCAGCCGCGTTTGGCGCGCTTGCTGTTGCGATAGTCATGCCGGTGTCATGGCTGGTGGCGGAAACGCCTTTTGGCAGTTTCAGGTCGGACAGGTGAATGGCCTGGCCGACATCCAGTTTGGACAGGTCGACTTCGATAAATTCCGGCAGGTCGCCTGGCAGGCAGGAAATATCCAGATCGGAAACGGCATGGTGAATGGCGCCGCCGGATTGCTTGACAGCAACAGATGTCTCTTCATTCAGGAAGTGCAGCGGTACCTTGACGTGAATAGGCTGATCGGCACGGACGCGCTGGAAATCAATGTGCATGACGATTTGCTTGTATGCATGCATCTGGTAATCGCGCAGCAGCACTTTTTCGATTTTTCCTTCGATTTCCATGTCGAGGATGGAGGAATGGAAGGCTTCTTTTCTGAGTGCGTGGAAAAGCGCGTTATGATCCAGCTTGATCGGCATCGGTTCAGTGGTTCCCCCGTAGATAATGCCTGGGGTCATGCCGGCAGTACGCAGGCGGCGGCTCGCTCCGGTACCCTGTTCTGCTCTTGGAAATGCAACTACTTTCATTTGTTAACTCCGAAAAATGAGGGTTTTGCCCTCTTGTGGGTGAAATTCCCGCGACCAGGAATTTCGGAAAAAAGATACGAGGTAATCCCGTATCCATATTCTTAAAGGGCGATCATCTCCGCTTCCATGAAGAAGGACATGACGGAATCCCCTTTGCTGATACGGCGGATGGTTTCTGCCAGCAATTCGGCACAGGAAACCTGCCGGATCTTGGCGCATTGTTTTGCTGCTTCGGACAAGGGAATCGTGTCGGTAACGATCAGTTCATCCAGTTTTGAATTGTTGATGCGTTCGACAGCCGGGCCGGACAGAACCGGATGGGTACAATAGGCCACAACCATTTGGGCGCCCCGGTCTTTCAGGACGTCGGCTGCGGTTGTCAGGGTACCTGCCGTATCCACCATGTCATCCATGATGACGCAGTTTCTGCCTGCGACTTCACCGATAATGTTCATGACTTCGGACTCGTTGGCGCGGGGGCGACGCTTGTCGATGATGGAAAGGTCGCAGTCCAGCAGTTTTGCCAGTGCACGCGCCCTGACCACGCCGCCTACGTCAGGGGAGACAACGAGCAGGTTGTTGTATCTTTTTTTCAGCAGGTCACGCAGAAGAACCGGTGAAGCATAAATATTGTCAACCGGGATGTCAAAAAAGCCCTGTATCTGGTCGGCGTGAACATCCATGATCAGCACGCGATCCACGCCCACTTTTTCCAGCATGTTGGCAACGACTTTGGCGGAAATGGCAACGCGGGTGGAACGCGGGCGACGATCCTGGCGGGCATAGCCGAAATACGGGATGACCGCGGTGATGCGTTTGGCTGAAGCGCGTTTCAGTGCATCGGCCATCAGCATGATTTCCATCAGGTTGTCGTTGGTCGGCGCGCAGGTGGACTGCATGATAAAGGTTTCTTTGCCGCGGACGTTTTCATTGATCTCAACGGTGACTTCACCATCAGAGAATTTGGAAACGTGTGCCTTGCCAAGCGGAATACCCAGTTTGCTGGCTACTTTGGCGGCCAATGCCGGATTGGCATTGCCGGTGAAAATCATCAGATTGGTGTCGGACATGGGGCCCCTGAGACATTCTCGTTACAAAATCAAAAGCCGCATAAATGGAACGGGCATGTATGCGGCTTGCCGACATTGTCTTTAACCAGACTTCCGTTGGTCGCCTGACGGCGGGCGCCATGATTGAAGTGGCAGGGGAAGAAGGATTCGAACCTTCGCATGCTGGAATCAAAATCCAGTGCCTTAACCAGCTTGGCGATTCCCCTGTTGACCTGTGAGGTTCCGGTTTGCCGGATACCCTGTCAATCATTTTCCGCCTGACGCTTTCAGTACCTCATCAAGCGGATGAATCTTTAACCCTCTTGCTTTCCAGCCTTGCCATTCGCCAGGCAACTCACGGATAACCCGGTCTGCGGTTTCTTCGCTGTCAAAACGGGCAAAGACACAGGCACCGGAACCTGTCATTCTGGCGTTTGCATATCTGTTTAACCATTCTATTGCCTTTAAAACCGGAGGGTACCGTTTTACGGCTACAGACTGCAAATCATTTTTCCCAAAAAAGCTATTTTGAGTCAAATCGCTGGAAAAGTCCAACATTTTGATTGTTTCCGTGTTCCTTGTCAATTCCCCTGACGAAAATATTGCCGAAGTCGGGACAGAAACATTGGGGTGGATGACGACAAACCAGCCATCCGGGGTATCAATGGGGGCCAGTATTTCCCCGACTCCCTCGGCAAAGGCATTGCGGCCAAAAATAAAGAATGGCACATCTGCCCCCAGTTGCAGGCCAAGTGCCATCAGTTCATCCTTGTTCAGACCGCATTCCCAGAGGTGGTTTAAGGCCATCAGGGTGGTTGCGGCGTCAGAAGAGCCCCCTCCCAGGCCGCCACCAGCAGGGAGCTGTTTTTCGATGGCGATATCGGCGCCGGTTTTTTTGCCTGTCCGGCGAAACATGTCAGCCTGCAACAGTCGCGCAGCGCGGACAATCAGATCCTGGTCTTCCGGGATGGCCTCCATTACCGTTGTGCGGTGGATGATACCGTCTTCCCGAAGGGTGAAATGCAGGGTGTCGCCAAAATCAATCAATTGGAAAACGGTTTGCAGCAGGTGGTAGCCATCGGGACGCTGTCCGGTGACATGCAGAAATAAATTGAGTTTGGCCGGTGCCGGACAATGGAGCAATGTGCGTGTCATATATCAGAGATCAGAGGGTTTCTGGTTTTTGGTGTCCCATTCGTCAATAACAAGGCGAATTTTGATGTCGCTGACAGAAGCGCCGACAGGAGGGGTGTGTGTCATGTCGATGCGGCGCGGAATCAGCCGGTTATCCCGGAAGGATTGCCAGTTGACGTAGTGAATGTGCCAGTGGTTTTGCGTGGTGATTTCCGGGTGGGCGGGATCAGCCTGGAAGGGTTTTCCACTGGCATCGGTTGCACAGCCCTGCAGCCAGTTGTGCATCCCGGAGACTGGCAGGGGCCAGCCAAGTTGCCGGAAAACCAGTTCATCGGCATCGGCGGCAATAAGCGGTAGTTTGCCGGATGCGGTAAAAACGGCTTGTCCGGGGGTGATGTCAATAACCGCCATCGTTTGTCCCAGAGGGGAAAAAAGGTCGATATGGGTTTTGTCGTTGCCCTGTTTCCAAGTGAATTTGCCATGGAGGGATTCTGTTTTGTCGTTGTGCGAAAGGACGTAATGCATGGAAATTCGTCCTGATAACGTGATGGCTTCTCCGCACTGGCGGACGGACAGGGATGAAAGGGCAGTGCTGTCGGCTCCACCTGACAGGGTTTCGCATCCGGAAAGGAAAACGATAAAAAGGCATAATGCCAGTTTGTAAAAAGCAGGCAACGGCGTTTTTTTCGGCATGAAGACAGGGCCTTTCCTATATTGGCCGTTTATCAGGAGTTTCCAGGTTGATTCAATCGGGGGCAGCGCCATACTATACTGTCTGCTTCCCGCTATTATGGTGAAGAAAATATCAGGTTTTGGCGGTTTATGAAACCAGCAGGAAAAAAACAGGTGAGAAAAACAAAGCGGCAACAGGCGGATTTTGATTTTTCCGGGATATTGATTGCCTGGCAAAAACGCTATGGGCGCCATGCCCTGCCCTGGCAAAAAACGCAGGATGCCTACCGGATCTGGCTTTCGGAAATCATGCTGCAGCAGACCCAGGTGGCTACCGTCATGCCTTATTATGCGCGCTTTCTGGCGCGGTTTCCCGATGTGATGGCGTTGGCAGCGGCGCCGCTTGAGGCGGTGCTGGCGGAGTGGAGCGGGCTGGGTTACTACTCCCGTGCGCGCAATCTGCATCGTTGCGCGCAAATGGTTATCGAAAAATATGACGGGCATTTTCCGGCTGATCCGGTTTTGCTGGAAACGCTTCCGGGTATCGGACGTTCGACAGCGGCGGCCATTTCGGTCTTTTCCGGCGGGAAGCGGGCGGCGATTCTGGACGGGAATGTGATTCGCGTGCTTTCCCGGATTTTCGGCATTCTTGAATATGCCGGAAACAAGAAGGTCAAAGATGAATTATGGGTACTGGCGGAGTCGCTTTTGCCGCCTGACGGTTTGCCGGCATATACCCAGGGACTGATGGATCTGGGGGCAACGGTTTGCACCAGGGGCAAACCGTCTTGTGGCGCGTGTCCTTTTTCTTCATCCTGTTTTGCCTTCCGGGAAGGGAAGGTAAAGGATTTACCAGTCAGAAAACCGTCCAAAAGCCTGCCGGAAAGGCGTATTTACATGCTGGTTGTGATGCGCAAGGGGCAGGTGCTTCTTGAAAGGCGCCCGGCGTCCGGCATCTGGGGCGGGCTTTTTTCCCTGCCGGAGTTGCCTGAAACGGAATCCGGCATGGACGCTGCGCAGATAGAAGAGGCGGTTCGCCCTTTCGGCAGCGTGGCATCCTGCGGGTTTCTGGGGGGATTTGTTCATACCTTCACCCATTTCCGGCTTTATGTGACGCCCGTACTGGTGATGCTTTCAAAGGCGGTGCGCAAGGGACTGGATGAGGCGCATGTCTGGTATGACATGGCAGAAGTGGAAAAGGCGCCTTTACCGTCGCCGGTCAAGAAATTGTTGGGGAGCCTCTGAAAAACGGGTTTTGCGAACGAATTGCTGCGTTCTCCGGTGCTTGCTAAACCCGTTTTTCAGAGGCGCCTTGGCTTGTTTTTATGACGACAGGTTGCGGTGCCGAACCAGGACGGTTTCGTTTTTGCTGAAGTATTTCGCAAGTTCTTCAACCATATAGACGGAGCGGTGCTGGCCACCGGTGCATCCCAGTGCAACGGTCAGGTAGCTGCGATGGTCCCGTTTGTATGAGGGGAGCCATTTTTCGACAAATTGCCGGATGTCGGCCAGCAAGTCAGTCACTTCCGGCTGGGATTCCAGAAACTGCCTTACCGGCTCGTCTTTGCCGGTAAGCGGGCGCAGGCGCATGTCATAGTGTGGATTGGGCAGGCTGCGGACGTCAAACATGAGGTCGGCGTCTTGCGGGATGCCGAATTTGAAGCCGAAGGATTCCAGGTGCAGGGTCAGATCCGTATGGTGTCCTGCTTCGATAAATTCCTTGATCCAGCCGCGCAGCTTGTTGGTGGAAAGATGGGAGGTATCGACCACATGGGCTATCGACTGGATGTCTGCCAGCATTTCCCGTTCTGCATGGATGGCTTCTGTCAGGGTGCGCTGGTCGGACGGGGCATGGCTGGATGGGGCGCGGTGGGAAAGCGGATGGCTTCGCCGGGTTTCAGAAAAACGGTTGATGAGCGAGTGGGTGTCGGCGGTCAGGAAAATGACCTGGATTTGATGCCCCTGATCGCGGAGTTTGTCTACCGTTGCCGGGAGATCGGATAGTGAGTGCGCACTTCGAGAATCAACAGCCACGGCAAGGCGGGATGTTTTTTCTTCCGTGCAGGTGGCAACCAGGCTGGGCAGGAGAACCGGCGGCAGGTTGTCAACGCAGAAGTAACCGGCATCTTCAAGCACATTCAGTGCAACGGATTTGCCGGAGCCGGAGATACCCGTGATGAGGATGATACGCATGCGGCACTTCCCCTTTAATCAGCGATTTCCTAAAAGTTAAATAATCCGGCCCGTCGGCATGGGGCGGGTGAATCAGTCTTTTGTCATGGCCTTGCGCTGGCGTTCCATGAATTCTTCCATCGTGTTGAATCCGCGCAACTGCATAATGGTATTACGGACAGCAGCTTCCAGCATGACGGCAATATTGCGGCCTGCCGCAACAGGAATGACCACTTTCCGGATGGGAATGCCCAGGACTTCCTGTGTGGGTGAAATAACGGGAAGGCGCTCGCCGGGTTCTTCGCCCAGGCGGCTGCGCATGAGATGCACAATCAGCTTGAGCTGCATTTTGTGGCGGACAGCCGTTTCACCAAAGATGGCGCGGATATCCAAGAGGCCCAGTCCCCGCACTTCAAGCAGGTTTTGGAGTAATTGCGGCGCTTTTCCTTCGATCATGTTAGGCGCGATGCGGGCAAATTCGACGGCGTCATCGGCTACCAGGCCGTGGTTTCGGGTAATCAGTTCCAGGCCGAGTTCGCTTTTCCCCAGCCCGGATTCACCGGTAATCAGGACGCCGACCCCCAGTACATCCATAAAGACGCCGTGCATGATGATGCGCAATGCCAGCTTTTTGGAGAGGTAAACGCGGAGGTAGTCAATGATTTCGGCGGCCGTCAGTGGTGTCGTAAAAAGCGGGATGTCGTTGGCATTGCAGATGGTATGCAGGTCCGGCGGGACTTCCAGGCCGCGCGCGACAATTAGCGCAGGCGGGTTGCAGTCAACGATCTCATGAACCAGGTAGGCTCGCGATTCGGGGGAGAGGCGGTCGTAATAGCTGATTTCCTGGCGACCGAATACCTGTATCCGCATGGGATGGATCAGGTTAAGGTGGCCGACCTGGTCGGCTGCCGAGGCGCTGCCCGGTGAAACCTGGCGGTTTCCGCCTTCAAGCCCTGCAAACCATGTCAGCTTCAGAGGTTCGCGGTTCTCTGTGTAAAGGCGCTGTATGGTCAGGGTTTTGGGTGCTGTCATAGGGGAGACGCCGGTCGATGGCGTGTCAGGTTTTCTTCTTGTGGGCAGGCAACCAGGACATCAGCATGCTGTGGATGGCCTGCGGGTCTTTTTCGCGGGTTACGGCGTCCCTGAAATCGGTATCGGAAAACATTTCGGCGATTTCCGACAGGATTTCAAGATGTTTTTGCGTCACGTTGTCCGGAATCAGGAGCACGATCATCAGGTCAACTGGCTTGTTGTCCGGCGAATCAAATGGAAGCGGTTCAGCCAGGCGAACCAGTGCCGCGGTAGGTGCCTTGAGTCCCTTGATGCGTCCATGCGGTACGGCAACACCGTGTCCCAGTCCTGTTGAGGCGAGTTTTTCCCTTTCCAGCAGGTTTTCGGAAATAACCGATGCAGGCAGTGCGCACTGCTTTTCAAATAATTGCGCGACTTTGCCAAAGAGTTGCTGCTTGTCAGCAATCTCAAGGTCAAGCGCGATATTTTCAGGAGGAATGATCCTCGACAGATTGGTAGTCATGTAAAACAGTTGTTCCTATATTGCTTCAGATTATAAGCTGCTTTGGAATGGATGCAATAAATTAATCTTCATTCATGCTGGCGTCAACATAATCCGGGGCGGCGGGATTACTGGCGGGCATTCCGGATAAACAGGGGGCGCTTGCCTGACGAGGTATTGCTGCGCCAGGCGTTGATGCTGATACCGCCGCGCCGGGTATAGCGCGCGTAAACGGTCAGGCTTTGCGGGCGGCAGGTTTTCAGGATATCCATGAAGATTCGCTCAACGCACTGTTCGTGAAATTCCTGTTGCTCGCGATAGCTGATCAGATATTTGAGCAGCCCTTCCTGGTTGATGGCATGGCCGACATAATGAATTTGGACGCTGCCCCAGTCCGGCTGGCCGGTAACCGGGCAATTGGTTTTCAGGATGTGGGAAACCAGTTTTTCTTCAACAGGCGGTTCTTCGGCATGGGTTTTCAGAAGCGACGGATCCAGGGAGTACTGGGAGGCTTCGATATCCAGGCGATCCAGAAGCAGCCCGTCCAGTTCTTCAATGGCGACAGACTTGAAGTCCGGTTGCTGTATCAGAGTGACGGTGACAGGCGATCCAAAAGCGTCAGACAGGTCGGCACGCAACAGCGCGATGACGGTATCGGTATCGGCCAGGCGCATTTGCGCCAGCGAATTCAGGTACAGTTTCATCGACTTGGATTCGACAATGTTGGGCGAGTCTGATGAAACGGTCAGGTTCATGATGGCGATCTGCGGTTTGCCGCGCATATTGAGCCAGGAAAGTTCATAGGCATTCCAGATATCCAGCCCGTAAAACGGCAGGGTTCCCGAGACATTCAGTTCATCGCGCAGCGGGGCGCGCAGGATAGGGTAGAGAATGGCCGGGTCATAGCTTGCCGGTGCCGAAACAGGTTTTCCCAGCGGGGAATTTTCGGGACGATTCGGGATAGCGGGAGTCTCGTCTGGTTTAGTCATATGTCTGATCCGGTAACAGTAAAAAAGGGAAGTGCTGCTTAAAGGGTTTTGTGAGCGAATCGCTGCGTTTTCCGGTGCTCACAAGCTCGCCTATCTCAAGATATGCCTCGCTTGCTGCTCCGTTTGCCTTGCGCTTTATCTCCCGAACCCCTTTAATCAGCGCTTCCAAAGGCTTTTCAGGGATTATTGCCCAAGAAAAAGCTTGTAGACAGGGTTGTCCGTTTCATTCTGGAAGGGGTAGCCAATCCCGGTCAGGAATTCGCGGAAGGCTTTCCTTTCGTTTTTGGGGACTTGCAGCCCGACAAGAATGCGCCCGTAATCTGCGCCGTGGTTACGGTAATGGAAAAGGCTGATGTTCCAGTTGGGCTGCATGCAGGACAGGAAACGCATCAACGCGCCGGGCCGTTCGGGAAATTCGAAGCGATACAGCAGTTCGTCCTGTGCCAGCGCACTTTTGCCGCCGACCATGTAACGGATATGCAGTTTGGACAGTTCATCATCCGTCAGGTCAATGACGGGAAAGTGGTTGCGCTCGAAATTTCTGGCAATGCGGGAGGCTTCCTCCCGGTTCTGGACTTCCAGAGCGACAAAGATATGGGCCCGTTTTTCATCGCTGATGCGGTAGTTGAATTCGGTAATGTGGCGCGGGCCGACCTGTTCGCAAAAACGCCTGAAACTGCCGGATTCTTCCGGGATGGTGACGGCAAAGACCGCTTCGCGGTTTTCACCGACATCGGCGCGTTCCGCGACAAAGCGCAGGCGGTCAAAATTCATGTTTGCGCCGCTGGCAATGGCAATGAGCGTTTCGTTTTTGAGCTGTTTTTTCAGCTTTTTCCGCTGTTCGACATAGGCTTTGACCCCGGCAACCGTAAGGGCGCCAGCCGGTTCGAGGATGCTGCGGGTATCGAGGAACATATCCTTGATGGCGGCGCAGACGTCATCGGTATCGACTTCGACAATTTCATCCACATATTTTCTGGCAAGGCGGAAAGTTTCTTTGCCGACCTGCTTGACTGCGGTACCGTCAGAGAAAAGGCCGACATCTGACAGGACAACGCGGCGTCCGGCTTTCAGGCTTTTTGCCATGGCATTGGAATCAACGGTTTCCACGCCGATGATTTTGATGTCCGGGCGAACCTGCTTGATGTAGGCGGCGACACCGGAAATCAGGCCACCGCCGCCGATGGCGACGAAGACCGCGTGGATCGGGGCGGGGTGCTGGCGCAGGATTTCCATGCCGATGGTGCCTTGTCCTGCAATGACGTAAGGGTCGTCAAAAGGATGGATGAAGGTCAGGCGGTGCTTTTTTTCCAGCGACAGGGCGTGCTGGTAGGTGTCGGAAAAGGAGTCTCCGTGCAGTACGATTTCCACGTTTTCCCCACCGTGTTCCCGGACGGCTTCAATCTTGACCGGGGGGGTCGTCACCGGCATGACAATCATGGCGCGGCAGCCAAGACGGTTTGCCGAAAGGGCGACACCCTGGGCATGATTGCCGGCAGAGGCGCAGATAACGCCGCTTTTCAGTTGTTTCGGGGTCAGGTGCGCCATTTTATTGTAGGCGCCGCGCAGTTTGAAACTGAAAACGCTTTGCATGTCTTCCCGTTTGATGAAGACAGGGGTTCCTGTTCGTTGTGACAGGTGCGGAGCAGGTTCCAGCGGCGTTTCAAATGCCACGTCATAAACACGGGCAGTCAGGATTTTTTTCAGATAGTCAGTCATAATGAGCCGGAATGAGGCATATCGGTTTGCGACACATTATAATCCACGAATTACTTTTTCCCGCCGTTCGGGTATGAAGCGGGTTGCCAGGACAAACTTTAGCTGCATGATGGAATGGTGACCGGTATTTTTTGCACATCTGAAAATGATTGAATCTGCCGTCCACTGGTTGTTGGGGTATCTTGCCGTTCCCGAGATCGGGCTGACATCCGTCTTTGTTATCTGCTTTGTTTCTGCCACGCTTTTGCCGATGGGTTCAGAGCCGGCCGTCTTTGCAGTGATTGCCGCTGACGGCAACCTTTTCTGGCAGGTGATGGTGGTGGCAACCATTGGCAATACGCTGGGTGGCGTACTGAATTACTGGATCGGGCTGGGTACGCGAGAAGCGTTTGCCAAAGAGCGGGAGACGCGCTGGTTTGGCTGGTTGAGCCGTTTTGGCGCAAAAACCATGCTGCTTTCCTGGCTGCCCGGGATCGGCGATCCGATCTGTACGCTGGCTGGCTGGCTGAGGCTGCCTTTCTGGCCCAGCGTGTTTTACATGGCGGTCGGGAAATTTTTGCGGTATCTGTTTATGACAACACTGCTTTTGCATATTCCCCGGGAGTACTGGCGAAGCATTGCCGGTCTGCTGGGCTGAGAAGGAAAACAGATGAAAAAGGATTGTGTGCTGTGTTACCCGGCAGACGATATTCAGGTGGTTGGGCAGAACGGGAAATGGCGGATCGTCCTGGTTGATGATGCTGCTTACCCTGGATTTTGCCGGGTCATCTGGCAGGATCATGTCGCCGAAATGAGCGATTTGCCCGAACCGGCACGCCTGGAAGTGATGGACGCGGTATTTTTGGTGGAGAAGGCAATTCGCGAGGTTATGCGCCCTGACAAGGTGAATCTGGCCAGTTTCGGGAATATGGTGCCGCATCTTCACTGGCATATTATTCCCCGCTTTGCTGACGATGCGCATTTTCCCGAATCCGTGTGGGGGACAAGGCAGCGTGATCCGGACGTCGCCATCCTGGAAAAACGGCGGGCGCAGTTGCCGGAACTGAAGGCCTCTATCCGGCGGATGCTGGCGTCGCTGTCAAACGCTTTATAATGGCGGATTGGTATGAACAGGAAAACCCATTTCGGTTACAGCCAGGTTGATGAAGAGGAGAAAGCGGAAAAAGTCGCTGGCGTCTTTAACCAGGTTGCAACGCGTTATGACCTGATGAATGACCTGATGTCGTGCGGGCTGCATCGTGCCTGGAAGGCTTTTATGGTTGCGCAGGCGGGCATCCGCAGGGGATTTGCGGTGCTGGATATTGCGGGCGGGACGGGCGACCTGGCGCTGGCTTTTGCCCGGCAGGCGGGTAAAGAGGGGCAGGTCTGGCTGGCAGACATTAATGAATCTATGTTGCGCCTGGGGCGTGACAAGCTCCTGAATCAGGGGTTCATTGTGCCGGTTTTGGCCTGTGATGCCGAGCAGATGCCTTTCCCGGACAATTATTTTGACCGGGTGTCGGTTTCTTTTGGCCTGAGGAACATGACGCACAAGGATGTTGCGCTGGCAGAGATGAACCGGGTGTTAAAGCCGGGCGGGAAACTGCTTGTTCTGGAGTTTTCAAAAATTTGGAAACCGCTTCAAAGCCTGTATGATATGTACTCTTTTTCCGTGTTGCCGTGGCTTGGCAGGCGGATTGCAAAGGATGTGGACAGTTACCGCTACCTGGCGGAATCCATCCGGATGCATCCTGACCAGGAATCGCTTGTGCAGATGATGCAGGAGGCAGGTTTCGTTGGTGTGAAATATTTTAATCTGAGTGCCGGTATTGCCGCGTTGCATACAGGTCTGAAACTGTAGGAACCAGAGGTTTATGAAGAAATTGTTATTAGTGGTTATCCTGATTTCCAGCATGTCTGCAATGGTGATGTCTGATGCCAATGCCCGGCGTTTTGGCGGTGGTTCGTTTGGTCGCCAGTCAGCCAATGTAAGCCGGATGCAGACGCAGCCTGCGGGCGGGTCTTTCCAGCAACGGCAGGCGGCAACCAATGCGCCATCACAGAAACAGCAGCAACAGCCGGGCGCCAATGCAGCCAAACCCGCAAGCCGTTTTGGCGGGATGCTGGGCGGGGCGCTTCTTGGCCTGGGACTGGGGGCCTTGCTTGCCAATATGGGAATCGGTGGTGACATGGCTGGCCTTGTCAGCACGATCCTGATGATAACGCTTCTGTATTTTGCCGCGAAGATGGTTTTCCGCCTGTTTTCCAGAAAGCCGCAGCCAGCTTATTCGCAGCCTGTCAGTCTGGCGCGGTACGATGAGATGCCGGATCAGGGTAGCACGCCGAAGATCGGCTCCGGCCTTTCGCAGCCAGCCGCATTCCAGGCGGCAGAACCGGCGCCAGCGGCATCTGCCGGGATGCAACAGATGCTCACCTGGGATATTCCGGCCGATTTTGAGGTGAATTCGTTTATCCGGAGCGCCAAGGCATATTACATCCGTATGCAGGCAGCCTGGGATAAAGCCAATATTGATGAGATCAGCCTGCTGACGACACCTGAAATGTTTGCCGAGATGAAGTTGCAGTTGCAGGAACGGGGGCCAGCGGAGAACATTACGGATGTGGTTTCCCTGGATGCCGAGCTTTTGGGAATTGAAACGATTGGCGATGAGTATTTTGCCAGCGTGAGATTCAACGGAACCATCAAGGAAAAGCGGGATGCCGCTCCAGAGCCGTTTTCTGAAGTATGGAACCTGACCCGACCAGTCGGCGGGAAGGAAGGCTGGGTTCTTGCCGGGGTACAGCAGTTTTCCTGATATCGTGTTCGCATCAGGAAGCGGATTGCTGTAATGTGACGCTTGAAGGTGTTTTTACAGCGGATGCGTCATATCGGATGTGACAATAAACAGGGGGTTGCCGGATCATGCGGAAAATTTGGCGGCTGTTGACTATTTTATGGGTGGCCATACGGTACGGGCTGGACGATGTCATGCTCTCCAGTATGGGGCGCCCGCGGTATTTTGTGCTGCTGCGCTATGTCTTTTTCTGGCGCAACCTGTCGGCCCCCCGTGGTGAGCGCCTCCGGCTGGCGCTGGAAATGCTTGGCCCGATCTTTATCAAGTTGGGACAGGCGCTTTCCACCCGTCCGGATCTGATGCCGGGAGATATTGTCGAGGAACTTGCCTTGTTGCAGGATCGGGTGCCTCCGTTTGATTCTGAACTGGCCGTCAGGCAGATTACAGAGTATCTTGGCGCGCCGCCGGAAACGCTTTTTGCCCAGTTTGACCGGGTTCCGGTTGCTTCTGCATCGGTGGCGCAGGTGCATTTTGCGGTTTTGCATAATGGAACCGAAGTGGCTGTAAAGGTATTGCGTCCGGGCATGCAAAAAAAGGTTGGCCGCGATATTGCACTGATGCGCGCGATGGCTAACTGGTGCGAAAAAATCTGGGAAGATGCCCGTCGCCTTCGCCTGCCGGATGTGATTGATGAGTTTGACAAGTCGCTTCAGGATGAACTCGACCTGATGCGGGAGGCTGCCAATTGCAGCCAGTTCAAGCGCAATTTTGCCAATGGCCCCTCATTGATTATCCCGGATATTTACTGGGAGTACTGCTCGACTGGTGTGATGGTCATGGAGCGCGTGCGCGGTATTCCGGTTTCCCGGACGGATCGTCTGGTTGCCGAGGGGCTGGATTTGAAAAAACTGGCGCAAAACGGGGTTGAAATCTTTTTGACCCAGGTTTTCCGGGATGGTTTTTTCCATGCGGATATGCATCCGGGCAATATTTTTATTTCCGCGGAGATGGCGACTTACGGGCGTTATGTCGCGATTGATTTCGGTATCGTGGGTACGCTGAATAATTTTGACAAGGCTTACCTGGCGGAAAACATCCTGGCCTTTTTTCATCATGATTACCGGCGGGTTGCCGAAGCCCATATTGAATCTGGATGGGCGCCCAGAAATACTCGCGTAGAAGAACTTGAGGCGGCTGTCCGTACCTGCTGTGAGCCGATTTTCGACAAGCCGCTCAAGGATTTTTCCCTGGGGCAGCTATTGATGCGTCTTTTCCAGACGTCACGGCGCTTTAATATTGAAATCCAGCCGCAGCTGGTTCTGCTCCAGAAAACCATGCTGAATATCGAAGGCTTGGGAAGGCAGCTGGACCCGGACCTGGATTTGTGGAAAACCGCCAAGCCGATCCTGGAAGAATGGATGAAAGAGCAGATTGGCGTCAAAGGCATGGTCAGGCAGTTCAAGCAGGAAGCGGTGCGGTACGGCCATATTTTCCCGCAGTTGCCGCGCCTGGTTCAGCAGGCGCTGGTCAAAATTGCTGAGCCGGATGCCGAAAAGGAAGCGCTTTTAAGGCAACTGGTTGCCGAGCAAAAACGCACGAGACGCCTGCTTAACGGCATTATTTATTTCGGATGCGGCCTGATGGCCGGGCTGTTGTTCATCCGCTTTTTTGGTGGCTGGCGCCTGCTGGTTTTTTAATTTTTTCCTTCATGTGACCACATCAAAAAGCCGGCAGTGACCGGCTTTCCTTTTTTGTTCGCAAGCCCTTCAGGGCAAAGGAAAAAATTCTTTTCCCCCTGCAAAAAAATTCCAAAAAAAAGGCATCTTGCCCTTATAATTGCGAATCTTTTTTTACCCGGACACTCATTGTTCTTTTGCTCGCATGAACACGCTCATCTGGTTTGTTGTCTTGTACTGGGTTATTTCCGTTGGTATTGGTATCTATGCCGCGCGTTATGTCAAAAATTCCAAGGATTTCGCGGTTGCCGGGCGGTCGTTACCCATGTCGGTTGTCACGACAATGGTTTTTGCAACCTGGTTCGGTTCTGAAGCGGTTCTGGGCATTCCCGCCACCTTTGTCGAGGAGGGTTTTCGTGGTGTGATCGCGGATCCTTTCGGTTCGGGATGCTGCCTGATCATGGTAGGCGTCTTTTTTGCCCGGAGGCTGTACCGGATGAACCTGATGACTATCAGCGATTATTACCGCAACCGCTTTGGTCGGGCCGTTGAAGTTATTGTGACGCTGTGCATCGTGGTTTCCTATCTCGGCTGGGTGGCTGCCCAGATCAAGGCGCTGGGGCTGGTTTTCAATGTGGTTTCCGGCGGGTATATTTCCATGAATGTCGGCATGATCATTGGTGCGGCCAGCGTACTGATTTATACCCTGATGGGGGGTATGTGGTCTGTTGCCATTACCGATTTTATCCAGATGATCATTATTGTGGTCGGCATCCTGTATATCAGTTGGGAAGTGTCCGGCATGGTAGGCGGGGCGCATGTTGTTATACAGCATGCGGCTGAGGCTGGAAAGCTCAATATCCTGCCAAAGGCGGAACTGCGGGATATTCTGTGGTTTTTCGGGGCCTGGTTTACGCTGATGCTGGGTTCCATGCCGCAGCAGGATATTTTCCAGCGGATCGCTTCGTCCCGAACCGAAAATATCGCGCGCAATGCCTCTGTTGTCGGTGGCGCGCTTTATGTCCTGTTTGCGCTGTTTCCCATGTTCCTTTGTTATTCCGCCACGCTCATTGATCCGGCAATGGTATCGG
>JAVBTJ010000041.1:0-13575 GCA_031556215.1 Oxalobacter sp. | reverse complement strand
GTGGGCGCGACGGTCTGCGATGATGGCATGTTCGTCTGCGGCAGGAACATCGTTTTGTCCCTCTTCTCCTTTGGCGGCAGCCGGGGTGTTTTGCGATGTCATGGTACGGTATGGGTTGAAAGTAAAATAAAAATAGGGGCTATATGCCCTGCTTTAAGGATTCGGCAATGAATTCATCCAGGTCGCCATCCAGGATGGCTTTGGTGTTGCCGGTTTCAAAGTTGGTACGCAAATCCTTGATGCGGGACTGGTCAAGCACATAGGAACGGATCTGGTGTCCCCAGCCGACATCGGTTTTGGAATCTTCCAGTTTTTGCTGCTCACTCATGCGTTTGCGGAGTTCCAGCTCAAACAGGCGTGATTTCAGCATGTCCCATGCTTCGGCACGGTTTCTGTGCTGGCTCCGGTCGTTCTGGCACTGGACGACAATCCCTGTCGGCATGTGGGTAAGCCTGACGGCGGAATCCGTCTTGTTGATGTGCTGGCCGCCAGCGCCGGATGCGCGGTAGGTATCCACGCGGACATCGGCCGGGTTGATGTCGATTTCAATGGAATCATCGACTTCCGGGTAAACAAAGAGGCTGCAAAATGACGTATGGCGTCCGTTGTTTGAATCAAAAGGCGATTTGCGAACCAGCCGGTGCACACCGGTTTCCGTCCGGAGAAAACCATAGGCATATTCGCCTTCTACTTTGAGGGTGGCGGTTTTGATGCCAGCGACTTCACCATCGGAAATTTCGAGGATTTCGGTCTTGAAGCCTTTTCGTTCACAGTAACGGAGGTACTGGCGCAAAATCATGGATGCCCAGTCCTGGGCTTCTGTTCCGCCTGCACCGGCCTGGATGTCGATAAAACAGTTGTTGGCATCCATCGGATTGGAAAACATGCGCAAAAATTCCATGTTTTCAATCTCTTTTTCCAGATCCATGACATCTGTTTCGACAGAAGCCAGCGTGTCGTCATCGTTTTCTTCGCGCGCCATGGCAAAAAGTTCGCCAGCGTCCTGCAGCCCGGCCTGGAGGCGGGTCAGGGTATGGACAACGAGTTCCAGCGATTTTTTTTCTTTTCCGAGGTTCTGGGCGTGTTTTTGGTCATTCCAGATATTGGGGTCTTCGAGTTCGGCGTTGACCTGTTCAAGCTTGTCTGACTTCGCAGGGAAGTCAAAGATACCTCCGTAAGGCGGCTTCGCGCCCGACGAGGTCATTTAACAGATGAGAGATGGTATTGATGCGTTCCGCTTCCATGATGATTCGCTGTATAAAGAATGATTCGGGTTAATCAAATATTATACCTTAGCCTGCGGTGGAAAAGGGAAGGCTCAGTGGCTTTGGGCGGGGGTGTCGATTCCGGAAAGGACATCGCTGTGGCGCTTGTTCAGGCGTATTTCGGCTTTTTCAAGTTGCCTTAAGGTTTCCGATGAATCAGTCATGGCGACTTTGAGGCTTTCCAGAAACTGTTCCTGGTAATTTTCACGAAATTCAACCCCTTCTGCCAGAACGCCCAGGCAATGGATAATGGCGGCATGGGTTCTGCCCGCCGTTGCCATGATCTGCAACAGGCTGAAGTATTCGAGAAGGTGGTCAATTTCTTTTTTCATTTTAGGTTTTCAGTTGTGCCGTGTTTCAGTACTACGGCAGCGTTCTGCCAATCACGACGCCGAAAATTTCGGTTTCCCTTTTTGCTTCAAACGGTGCTTCAGGCCAGTCCGGGTTGATTGCCTTGAATGTGGCCTTGCCATCCGGCGAGACGATCAGTTGCCTGAAGGCGAGGTTGCCGTTATCCAGCCTGAGGAGAATAATGCTTTCGTGGGTAATTTCGGCATCCGGGTCAACAAAAATATAATTTCCGCTGGCAAATGAGCGTGGTGCCGATGGGTTGTGCATGCTTTCGTCCGTGACGATCAGTGCAAAAGCACGCGGCCCGTGCACAATCAGGCAGGGAATCCATATTTTGGCGTCAGAGGGCTTGAAGTTTTCGAGCAGTTCGGTCCATTTTTCTGCCTGATTCCATGTCAGGAGCGGCAGCATCCGGCTCATCGTGGGGGTTGAGTTGGCGTGGTACCAGGATTCCTCGTCTTCTTCTAATGCCGTGTCTCTCATAATATTCCTGTTTCGGTATGGCCCGTGTGCCGTAAATATACCATTGGAGCCTATGCAGACACAATGACGGCAAAACTGGAAAGGCTGATGACAGCCCAGAGAATGATGCCGAAGAGGAAGGCCTTCGGGCCGACTTTTTTGAGTGTTTCAAGCGAGATATCGGTGCCGATGAGGAAAAGGGTAAGGGTAAATCCTTTTTTGGCGAGCCAGATAATGTTGCTGCTGATGGCGTCTGGCAGAGGGAAGAAGGTATTCATCAGCATGGCGAGGATAAAAAAGAGGATGAACCACGGCTTGTACATTTTTCCGGTTTTTTCCCGGAAAAGCAGGGCGGTTACCGCGCATAACGGGATAATCCAGAGCGCCCGCGTGAGCTTGACGGTTGTCGCGATTTTCAGCGCTTCTTCGCCATAGGCGGCACCTGCGCCGACAACAGAGGAGGTGTCATGAATGGCAATGGCTGCCCATGTGCCAAAATCGGCCTGGGAGAGATTGAAAAAATGCCCGATAGAGGGAAAGAGCAAAAGGGCAATGGCATTGAGGATGAACACCGTGCCGATGGAGACGGATATTTCGCTGTCTTTTGCCCTGGTAAGGGGGGCAATGGCGGCGATGGCGCTGCCGCCGCAAATGGCGGTTCCTGCTGCAATCAGGTAAGTGATGACCCTGTCCAGCTTCAGCCATTTTCCGAGGAGCATGCCAAGAAAGAGGACGCCGAAAACCGAAACGATGGTAAAGAGAATGCCCTGGCTTCCGGTTTTCAATGACTCAAACAGGTTCATGCCGAACCCGAGTCCAACAATGGAAACCTGGAGGAGGTACCGGGAAGCTGTCTTGCCCGGCCCAGGGCAGGGGTGCGTAAAGAACAGGGAAAAGAATACCCCCAGCAAAAGTGCCGAAGCGGTTGTGATAAAAGGGGCAAAACAGAGGGCGCAAAGCGCAATGAAGAGGCTGCGGGTGACAACAGGGGATACAGAAAACCTGCTCATGCCAGTGGTTTCGGTGATGAAAACAAGAATGCCATTCTGACAGCTTTGTTCCGGAATGTCATGCCGTTATCTGTAGCGCGGACGAGAGGGAACGTTTTTTTGTGGTGAGTATGCATAATGGGATGCATTTCTGCTGAAATCGTTGTAAAATCTGCACGCCGGACGTCTTTTAAGACAGGGTTCTTCCTGAATATTGGCAGTTTCGGCAATATTTTCCGGCATGCAAAATCTGCAATGGCAGAGTGGAATCGATTGCAAATTTTCTTTTTGCAACGGGTAAGCCCAAGAGGCCGGACTGAATTTCCAGATATTTTTTAAGATATATGACAGAGGAAAAGATTATCCTCGAGACGGCGTTGTTGTGCGCGCGGGAATCTTTATCCATGCAGGATATGAAAAACCTGCTCGAAAATACCGACAATGAAATCAATGAGCCGTGGATCGGAAGAATCCGTGAGCTTTTAAGAGCGTTGCAGGATGACTGGTCCGGGAAAGGACTCGAACTGGTTCAGGTTGCAGATGGATGGCGCTTTCAGAGTCGGCCGGAGATGAGGCCCTGGCTGGAACGCCTGACAAAGGAAAGGCAGCCGCGATACAGCCGCGCCACGCTGGAGATATTGGCCATTATTGCCTATAACCAGCCCGTTACGCGGGGCGATATCGAGCAGATACGCGGAGTCATGATGAATCCCAATGCGATTCGCATGCTGGAGGAGCGGGGCTGGATTGAGACGATTGGTCATCGTGAGACGCCGGGGCGGCCCGCCCTTTTTGCCACGACCGCCCAGTTTCTGGCGGATCTGGGATTGACATCGCTTGAGCAATTGCCGCCATTGCTTCAGTCCATGCAGGATGAAGCGCCGGACGATCTGAATACCGAAATTTAAAACAGGCTGCCCTGCCAGGGCAGAACATAAGCAAGCAGAAAACCTTGTACAGGTCAGATACCATGAGTATGAATGAAATAAGTAAAGATGTGCCTGAAGTGAAGATGTTGCCGGAAGGGGAAAAAAAGCCCAGGCAACGGCGTGCTCCCGCGAAAAAACCGGTTGCTGCCGATAAGGTCTTGCCGCAGGGCCACCATGATGAACAGGCCGCGCCTGTTTCCGCAGCGGAAGCGCAAGTCGGTGCTGAAGCTCCCCCTACTGCTGAAAGGCAGGGGGAAAACCGGGGTAAAAACCGGAACAGGAACCGCAAATCCGGCAAGGCGCCACGACAGGCAGAAGGCGGCAAGGGGGTTGTGGCACCGAATGATCCGGATGGCATATTTACCTACGTGACGTCAGATGCCTATGACGATGAAAGCGGGGCTGATGCAGCCGATTCGGCCAGGAAAAATACCAAAACGAAAAGTGCCCGCAAGGAACTGACGTCAGAAGATGATGCGCCCAAGCTGCACAAGGTGCTGGCAGAGGCTGGTCTGGGTTCCCGCCGTGATATGGAAGAACTGATTATTTCCGGCCGGGTATCCGTCAACGGCGAGCCTGCGCATATTGGCCAGCGTATCCTCGCAACGGACCAGGTGCGCATCAATGGTAAGCTGCTCCAGCGCAAGGTCAGCACGCGTCCGCCACGGGTATTGATTTACCACAAACCGGCAGGTGAAATCGTCAGCCGTGATGACCCGGAAAAACGCTCATCGGTTTTTGACCGGCTGCCAACGGTAAAGAACGGGAAATGGCTGGCGGTTGGCCGCCTGGATTTCAATACGGAAGGACTTCTGCTTTTCACGACTTCCGGTGATCTTGCCAATCGCCTGATGCACCCGCGCTATAACATCGAGCGGGAATATGCCGTCAGGACACTGGGTGAACTGGAAGAAGGCATGCGGCAAAAGCTGCTTGCCGGGGTGGAACTGGAAGATGGCATCGGCCAGTTTGCGCGTATTGCCGATGGTGGTGGTGATGGCGTGAACAAATGGTATCGCGTCATTATCGGAGAAGGCCGCAATCGCGAAGTGCGCCGCATGTTTGAGGCCGTGGGCCTGACGGTATCACGCCTGATTCGCACGCGATACGGCGCCATGAGCCTGCCGCAGAGCCTGAAACGGGGGCGATGGGATGAGCTTGATGAAAATACGGTGCGCGATCTGATGCGCGTATCCGGCCTGGAAAAGAAAGACGATAAAAAATCCGGCAAACCCCGGCAGGCTATTCCGGGCAAAAAGAACAGGGGCGGCTATGCCACCTTGCCGGAATTCGGCAAGCCCGGTGACTGGCAGGACGGCCATCCCGGAAAGCATGGCAAAGGGCAGGACGGGCAGCGCAGCCGCCAGCCTGATCCCTTGCAGACAACCTTTGGTTATGCCGGTGCGGATAACCGTTATTCCGGTGCGGCGAACCGTAACGGGAATCGCGCACAGCCGGGTGGAAATCGGGCGCCCCAGGGCGGAAATCGGGCGCAGCAGGGGCCGGGGCAGCGTCGCCGCGGCAGAGGGTAATTACCCGGTTGTCTTTTCCGGATACTCGCAAAGGTCGTTAATCAGGCAGCTTTGGCATTTCGGGGATCGGGCCGTACAGGTGTACCGCCCGTGAAGCAGCAGCCAGTGATGCGCATTCAGCAGAAACGCATTCGGGATGATCCGGATGAGTTTGTCTTCTACTTCCCGGACATTTTTTCCCGGCGCCATGCCAGTGCGGTTGGCTACCCGGAAAATATGGGTGTCAACAGCCATGACAGGCTGGCCGAAAGCCGCATTCAAAACCACATTCGCTGTTTTGCGTCCCACACCCGGCAGGGATTCCAGCGCTTCGCGCGTTTGGGGAACCATACCGTCATATTGCTCCAGCAATATCTGTGCGGTTTTCACCAGGTTTTTCGATTTGGTGGGATACAGATTGAGGGTTTTGAGATAGGGCTCAAGCCCGGCAATACCCAGGGCGATAATTGTTTCCGGCGTATGGGCAACAGGAAATAATTGTTGGGTCGCCTTGTTGACCGAGATGTCTGTTGCCTGTGCCGAGAGCATGACGGCAACCAGCAGTTCAAAAGGGGACTGGTAAACCAGTTCGGATGCCGGTTCAGGCATGGCAGCCTGAAGCCTTTGCATGATGGTGCGGACTTTTTGGCGGTTCATGATCCGGAGGGTTTCCCCGATGATTTAGCCCTGGCTTTTTCAATCGCAGCGAGGATCGTATTCTGCTTTTTCTGCCCGGTGCTGTTTGCGTCTGCCAGGGTATGCAAGCGCTCATCTTCTTTCTTTTTTTCGTGTTTCAGCCTTTCCTGGCGAAGCGCGTAATGGATGCGGGCGTGTTTTGCCCGTGCAACACTCCAGGCATCCCATCCGGTTTTTTGACCACTGGCGTTTTTCATGTGGATGCAGTCAACAGGGCAGACGGGAAGGCAAAGGTCGCAGCCAGTGCATTTCGGGGAAAGGACGGTGTGCGTAAAACCGTTCGTGCCGATAATGGCATCAACGGGACATGCCTTGATGCACAGGCGGCAGCCGATACACTGGGATTCATCAATGACGGCGATGTCGCGCGGACGTGCCTTTCCATATTGCGGATCAAGGGGAATGGCGGGTTTGCAGGTCAGCCGGGCAAGACGCTGGATGCCTTTTTCGCCACCGGTCGGGCAACGGTTGATGGGAGCGCCTTCGGCAATAGCCTGGGCATAATCACGACAGCAGCCATACCCGCATTTTTTGCACTGTGTCTGGGGAAGCAGGGCGAGAATGTCGTCAGCAGTTTCTTTTTTCACAGGGCGAGCGGCGCAATCAGTCAAAAACAGGCGTATCGACTCCCAGAATTTTGTGCAGCTTGGGCGACGTGGTCGTGTACTGGAGGTGAATTTTCTTTTCCGGGAAAACATAGGGTGCCGCGGCAAAAGCCGCAAGTGCTGTTTCATGAAAACCGGAAAGAATCAGCTTTTTCTTGCCAGGATAGGTATTGATATCGCCAACAGCAAAGATGCCCGGAATATTGGTTGCAAATTTTTCCGTATCCACGACGATTTGCCTTCTGTCGATTGTCAGCCCCCAATGTTCGATGGGCCCCAGTTTGGGAGAGAGGCCGTAAAAGACCAGCAGGCAGTCGAGCGGGACGCGGCGGGTAACGCCGTCGAGCCCCGTTACCCGGATTTCAGCCAGTTTGCCGTCAGCGGTTTCAAAACCGGTGATCTGGCCTGTCAGGGATTGCATCAGAAATTCTTCGCAGAACGCCTGCATTTTAGAAACCGAAGCCGGAGCCGCGCGAAATTCTTCCCGGCGATGAAGCAGGACAACGGATTCGGCAACATCAACCAGGCTTAATGCCCAATCCAGTGCAGAATCTCCGCCGCCGCAGACGACAATGTTTTTCCCGCGAAAGGCTTCCGGGTCTTTGACGCGATAAAAGAGCTGACGGCCTTCAAATTGCTCAATGCCGTTGAGCTTGAGGGTGCGAGGCTGGAAAGCGCCGACACCGGCGGCGATGAAGACCGTTTTGGCGATAAACCGGGTGCCCGCGGAGGTTTCTGCGTCGAAACGCCCGTCTTCCCGTTTTTGGACATGGGTGACTTCCTGGCCCAGATGGAAGGTCGGGGAAAAGGGTTCGATCTGTTTCATCAGGTTATTGGTCAGTTCCACGCCGGTACAGACCGGTACCGCCGGGATATCGTAAATCGGCTTGTCCGGGTAAAGTTCGATGCACTGTCCGCCAACAAAGGGCAAAGCGTCAATGACATGCGCCTTGATTTCCAGCAGGCCCAATTCAAATACCTGGAAAAGGCCGACCGGGCCTGCGCCCACAATAACGGCATCGGCTTCAATAGGCAGGGTGTTTCCGGTTTGAGAATTCATGGCATGTGTTTTTCGGGCGTTCGCACAGGTGGCGAAAGCGGTTATTTCTTCAGGTGTTTCAGTTTATCTGTAACGTCTTTCCATTTGTCTGCATCAGGCAGGGCGGCTTTTGCCCTTGTGATGGTCGGCCAGGTCTGGCAGAGCTCGGCATTGAGCGCAATATATTCCTGCATATTGCCCGGCACATCCTCTTTTGCAAAAATGGCCGAAGCCGGGCATTCCGGGACACAAACCGCGCAGTCAATGCATTCATCCGGATTGATGACGAGAAAATTGGGGCCTTCGTGAAAACAATCGACCGGGCAGACATCCACACAGTCGGTATATTTGCAGAGCACGCAGGCGTCAGTCACAACATGAGGCATGGGAATCCTATCAATATGATGGCGGTTCTTTAAATCCGCCAAAACCAATTATTCTAGAATAAATGAAAACAGGAAACAAATCATCAGTCCAGAAAGGTCAGATGCCCTGATTTTACTGTAATTAAATCAGAGCCTTTGCTGTATTGGCATAAAACGGCTAAAATGACAGTCGAATTTTTTACGGATGATTTGCGGAATACACGGAATGCCAGCAGATGTGATTTTCGGTCTGGTGCCTGTTTCCTGATTATTCTTTTCATACATAAGACATTGGCTTTGAAGTTCGGGCAGATGCCGGTTTCATGGCCTGATATTTTTTTGGATTAATTTACATGGCAAATGTAGTTGAAACTCTGGAAAAGCTCGAAAGGCGCTTGACCATTACCATTTCGCTTGATGAAGTCAGCAAGGAAGTCGATGAGCGTCTCAAGAAGCAGGCCCGCAACGCGAAAGCGCCGGGTTTCAGGCCGGGCAAGGTGCCGATGAAGCTGGTGACATCGCAATATGGCCCGCAAATCAGGGCGGATGTTGTTAACGACAAGGTCTTTCGGGCTTTCAATGAAGCCGCGCGGGCAAATGACCTGAGCATTGCCGGTTACCCGAAATTCGAGCAGAAGAAGGATGGCGTTTCCGAAGGGGAGATGGCTTTTTACGCGACTTTTGAGGTTTATCCGGACGTCAGGCTGGGCAATCTGGGCGAGATCGACCTGGAAAAAGCCATTGTTGACGTGACGGCTATCGAAGTGGACAGAACCATTGATATTCTGAGAAAACGCCAGGCGCATTTCCATGCGAAAGGCGAACAGGGCGAGCATGGTGATGGCGGCGCAGATACGTCTGCACAGGACGGCGATCGCGTGACGCTGGATTTCCTCGGCAAGATTGACGGCGTTGAATTCCAGGGCGGCAAGGCAATAGATTACGTATTTACGCTGGGCGAAGACCAGATGCTGCCTGAATTTGAGGATGCGGCGCTCGGGATGAAAAAAGGCGAGACGAAGGTGTTTAACCTGACTTTCCCTGAGGATTATCACGGTGATGATGTCGCAGGCAAAACCGCAGAATTTACCATTACCATCAAAGAGGTGGAGTGGGCTCATATGCCTGAAGTGGACGAGGCATTTGCCAAACAGCTGGGTATTGAGGATGGCAGTGTCGATAAAATGCGCGCTGAAATCGAAAAAAATCTCAACATGGAATCGAAGAGCCGCCTGTTGGCCATCAACAAGAAACGCGTGATGGATGCCCTGCTGAAAGTATCCGAGTTTGATCTGCCAAAAGCCTTGCTGCAAGAGGAAATGCAGCGCATGATGGAAGCTACCCGCAAGGATCTGGCCTCCCAGAAGATCAACATCGGGGATGAACCGCTGCCGCTGGACATGTTTGCCGACCAGGCAGAAAAAAGAGTGCGCCTGGGGCTGATTTTTACTGACTTTATCCAAGACGACCAGTTCAAGGTTACGGATGATGAGGTGCGTGCCCGGGCGGAAGAAATCGGTTCAACTTATGAAAACCCGAAAATGATCGTGGATTACTACATGAATGAGCCGAGCCGCCGCAGGGATCTGGAAGCGCTGATCATGGAAGACAAGATCGTTAACCATGTTTTTGACAAGGCAAAGACTGTTGAAAAGACGATGCCGTTTTCCGAGCTGATGGCTCAGCGGATCTGATTGCAACAACCTTGAAATTTCACTACGACAGGAAAGAAGATGAATTCACACTTTCGTAAATCGGCACTGGATACGGAAATGCTTGGCATGATTCCGATGGTGATTGAGAAAAGCGGACGCGGTGAACGTGCTTTTGATATTTATTCGCGCCTGCTCAAGGAAAGAATCATCTTTCTTGTCGGCCCGGTGAATGACCATAATGCCAATCTGGTTGTGGCACAGATGCTTTTTCTGGAAAGCGAAAATCCGGACAAGGATATTTCACTTTACATCAATTCTCCCGGTGGCTCTGTTTCTGCGGGTATGGCCATTTATGACACCATGCAGTTCATCAAGCCGCAGGTATCCACCCTGTGCACAGGGTTGGCAGCATCCATGGGGGCCTTTCTCCTGGCTGCGGGCGCCAAAGGCAAGCGTTTTTCCCTGCCCAACTCGCGTATCATGATTCACCAGCCATCAGGTGGTGCGCACGGACAGGCAACCGACATCGAGATTCATGCCCGGGAGATCCTGTACCTGCGGGAGCGGTTAAACGGCATCCTGGCCGAAAATACCGGAAAAAGCATTGAGCAGGTCGGCCTGGATACGGAAAGAGACAATTTCATGTCTGCCGATGAAGCGGCCCAGTATGGCCTGATTGACCAGGTCTTGAAGAACCGGGCTTGATTGACCCTTGTTTTTGCTGGTTTTTTAGCTTTTTGGGCTGAAGGGTCGGGTTGGTTTTGATGCCATCCGGCTGCCGGAAGTCCTGCGGTTTTTTCCATCTTGTGCTATCTTGTCCAGAAGTGCTGAACAAGTTTGTTCTTCTTCCGAATCTATTTATCTGTTATTTTTCCCATGTCAGAAAACAACGCATCTTCAGGTGAAAAACTGCTTTATTGCTCATTTTGCGGAAAAAGCCAGAATGAAGTGAAAAAGCTGATCGCCGGCCCTTCCGTTTTCATTTGCGATGAATGTATTGACCTGTGCAATGACATTATTCGTGATGAAATACAGAATCCCGCGTTTTCCAGGGAAAACCGGGATGAGCTGCCAACGCCGATGGAAATCTGCGAATTGCTCGACCAGTATGTGATTGGCCAGACCATCGCGAAGAAAATACTCTCTGTTGCCGTTTATAACCACTACAAGCGTTTAAGGTATTTTGCCGGTAAAGAGGATGATGTCGAACTTTCCAAGAGCAATATCCTCCTGATCGGCCCGACCGGATCAGGCAAGACGCTGCTGGCCCAGACGCTTGCACGCATGCTGAATGTGCCTTTCGTGATCGCAGATGCGACCACCCTGACGGAAGCGGGCTATGTTGGCGAGGATGTGGAAAACATCATCCAGAAACTTCTGCAAAACTGCGACTATGATGTGGAAAGAGCGCAGCGCGGGATTGTTTACATTGATGAAATCGACAAGATTTCACGCAAGTCGGACAACCCGTCCATTACCCGGGATGTATCGGGAGAAGGGGTGCAGCAGGCATTGCTGAAAATGATTGAAGGGACGATGGCCTCTGTTCCTCCCCAGGGTGGACGCAAGCATCCCAACCAGGATTTTATCCAGGTTGATACTACCAATATCATGTTTATTTGCGGCGGCGCTTTTGACGGGCTGACCAAAATCATCTCTGACCGCTCGGAAAAGGGTGGAATCGGGTTTGCTGCCAATGTGAAAAGTCCGAGCGAAAAGAGCGGTAATGAAGTCCTGGTCAACGTGGAGCCTGAAGACCTGATCAAATTCGGCCTGATTCCGGAACTGGTTGGCCGTCTGCCGGTTGTGGCAACGCTCAATGAATTGACCGAGGCTGCGCTGATCCAGATTTTGCAGGAGCCGAAAAACGCATTGGTCAAGCAATACACCAAGCTGCTTGAGATGGAAGGCGCAGAGCTGGAAATCCGCCCGGCAGCGCTTTCAGCCATCGCGAAAAAAGCACTGGAACGCAAAACGGGCGCAAGAGGGTTGCGTTCCATCATGGAACATTTGCTGCTGGATGTGATGTACGAATTGCCGACAGAGCAAAATGTCAGTAAAGTGGTTATTGATGAAAATACGATCAACAATGATATGAAACCATTGTTGATTTATCAGGACAAACAAAAAGCGGCAAGTCAGAACTGATTTGCCGGGGGCCTTTCAAGGCCCTGAACGTGGGTTTTTCGCGATACGCTGCAGCCTGCTTTTTGGAACTGTAAACAGTTTGCAATGTCTTTTGTCTTTATTGCCCTTGTTTTTTGGATTTCCGGGCTCAAATAAAGGTTCAAGCTTACAGAATAAGGTTTGTCATGATGACTACGATTAAAGAACAGTCGAGATTGCCATTGCTTCCCTTGAGGGATGTCGTGGTCTTTCCGAATATGGTCATTCCGCTATTTGTCGGGCGTCCCAAGTCGATTCATGCACTTGAGGCGGCGATGGAAAATGACAAGACCATCATGCTTGCTGCCCAGAAAACGGCAGCCAAGGATGAGCCAGTCGCCGACGATATTTACGAAATCGGGTGTGTCGCAACCATTCTCCAGATGCTGAAATTGCCTGACGGCACCGTGAAGGTGCTGGTGGAAGGGGCTTATCGCGCAAGGATTGATGATATCCAGGAAGAGCCAACCTTTCTCACGACAGACGTTTTGCCCGTGGATGCGGAAGGCGAGGATGAGCCGGAAGTGGAAGCCATGCGGCGCGCCATCGTCCAGCAGTTTGAGCAATACATCAAGCTGAACAAGAAAATTCCGCACGAGGTGCTGGTTTCCCTTTCTTCCATTGAAGAACCGGGGCGTTTTGCCGATACCATTGCTGCGCATTTGCCATTGAAGCTTGAGCAAAAGCAGATCGTGCTGGAAATGGTTCATGTCGGACGCCGGATGGAATATCTGCTGGAGCGTCTTGAGGGTGAACTGGATATCCTGCAGGTCGAAAAGCGGATTCGTGGCCGTGTCAAACGGCAGATGGAAAAGTCGCAGCGCGAATATTACCTGAACGAGCAGGTCAAGGCGATCCAGAAAGAGCTGGGTGAAGGCGAGGATGGCGCTGACATCGAGGAGCTTGAGAAAAAAATCAAGGCGGCAAAAATGCCGAAAGAGGCGCTGGAAAAGGCCAGGGGCGAGCTGAGGAAGCTCCGTTCCATGTCGCCGATGTCTGCCGAGGCATCTGTTGTCCGGAATTACATCGAAACGCTGGTATCTCTCCCGTGGCGGAAAAAATCCAAGGTCAATAATGACCTGATGCATGCGGAAAAAATCCTGGAAGACGACCACTATGGCCTGGATCGGGTCAAGGAGCGTATTCTGGAATATCTTGCTGTCCAGCAGAGGGTAGAAAAGGTAAAAGCGCCGATTCTTTGTTTTGTCGGGCCTCCCGGGGTGGGTAAAACTTCTCTTGGACAGTCCATTGCAAGGGCGACCAACCGGAAGTTTGTCCGGATGGCACTGGGTGGCGTGCGGGATGAAGCCGAAATTCGGGGACACCGGCGTACCTATATCGGTGCCTTGCCGGGCAAGATTTTGCAGAGCCTGACCAAGTCGGGCGTCAGAAACCCGCTTTTCCTCCTGGATGAGGTTGACAAGATTGGCGCGGATTTCCGCGGCGATCCGGCGGCGGCCTTGCTGGAAGTGCTGGATCCGGAGCAGAACCATACTTTTTCGGATCACTATGTCGAAGTCGATTTCGACTTGTCAGATGTGA
>JAVBTJ010000046.1:0-27671 GCA_031556215.1 Oxalobacter sp. | reverse complement strand
CGGCCCACATGCTGGCGGCGAAGAAGTCCGGTGAAAATATGGCGGCATTGCCGGGCTTTCCGTTGCCCGGACAACTGACGCTGACTTCCGATTTTGACGCGGCACTGGCACATGTAAACCATGAAAATACCCTGCTTTTTGTCGCGACTTCCGTTGCGGGATTGCGCCAGGTTGCAGAAAGGCTGAAACAGCGCCCGATCCCCAACCTGGTCTGGCTGTGCAAGGGATTCGAGGAAGGCACCGGCCTTTTGCCGCACCAGGTTATTTCAGAGGTAATACCCGAAAATATCAGCCGGGGTGTTCTGTCCGGCCCGTCATTTGCACAGGAAGTGGCAGAGGGGCTTCCCTGTGCATTGACTATCGCATCGGATTCCCCTTTGTTGCGGCAGCGGGTGATTGACGCGGTCAATTATGGCAGTATGCGCATTTATGCCAGTGACGATGTGACCGGCGTTGAAGTGGGCGGTGCGGTCAAAAATATCCTGGCGATTGCGGCGGGGTTATCGGACGGCATGGGATTGGGTACCAATGCGCGGGCCGCGCTGATGACGCGCGGCCTGGCCGAGATCACCCGGCTGGGCATGGCACTGGGAGGCCGACCGGAAACCTTCATGGGGCTGACCGGAATGGGCGACCTGATTTTGACCTGTACGGGCGATTTGTCGCGAAATCGCCGGGTCGGGCTGGCGCTGGCAAAAGGACAGTCACTGGATGCGATTGTGACGGAGTTGGGGCATGTTGCCGAGGGGGTTCGCTGTGCACGGGCGGTTCGGAAACTGGCGAAAGAACGGCAGGTGGAAATGCCGATTACCAATGCCGTTGCCGGAGTGCTCTTTGACGACATTTCCCCCAGGGAAACCGTTGTGCGGCTGCTGGCGCGCAATGCGCGAAACGAAACGGATCACACTTACTGATTCAGGTATTAACGGAAAAAACCCGGTTCCATAATTCCCGGACTTTGGCGGTTTCATCCAGCACGGTTGTCCGTTCAACACGGGAAACTTCCGCTCCCTGCATCCGGAGCTGGTGTTGCCGCCTCCTGAAATGCCGGTAGATGTCGGCAACGGCCTGGCCCAGGCCAGGCGGGATCAGCCTGAGTTTTTCGCACAGAACCAGGAGGGCGATATTGCCGATATTGCCGGTCAGTTCCGGGTAGGTCACGGCATGTTTCAGGACAAGGTACTGGACGATGAATTCAATGTCGATCATGCCGCCGCTATCGTGCTTGAGATCGAAAAGGGCGGAGCGGTTGGGGTGGGCGTCATGCATTTTTTCCCGGATGGAAAAAACATCGTGCCCAAGCAGGGCCGCATCGCGGGGCTGCCTTAAAATCGCATTGCGCAGTGCTTCAAATTGCCCGCCGATTTTTTCATCACCGGCGCAAAACCGGGCGCGGGTCAAAGCCTGGTGTTCCCATGTCCAGGCCGATTCTTTCTGGTATTTTTCAAAAGAGGCCAGGCGGGAGACCATCAGCCCGCTGGCGCCATCCGGCCGCAGGGCAATATCCACGTCAAAAAGCCGCCCGGCGGAGGTCGGGCTGGTCATCCAGGTAATAAACCGTTGTGCAAGGCGGGCATACAGCATGGGGGCATCGGCATGATCGTCGTCAAAGAGGAAGATCAGGTCAAGGTCGGATGCATATCCCAGTTCTTTCCCGCCCAGTTTCCCGTAGGCAACGACGGCAAAGCGGGGAATATCGGTATGGCGGTTTGGCATGGCGAGCCAGGCTTCCCTGACGGTGGCTTCGATGATGATATCAGCCAGTTTCGAGAGATGGTCGGCCAGATGCTCAACGGTCAGCGCGCCTTCAAGATCCTGCGCCAGCAGCCGGAAAAGCTGTGCGTGGTGCATGTCCCGTAAAAAATCCATCTGGCGTTCCGTATCGCCCCGTTCAATGGCCAGTTGGCTGTCAAGTTCCGCTGTAAAAGCCGCCCAGTCCGGCGGCGCCAGAAGCGTGCGTACATCCAGGAGTTCGTCCAGCAGGATGGGATGCCTGCTGAGGTATTGCGCGGCCCAGTCGCTGGCGTCCATCATGCGGATCAGCCGACCGAGGGTGGCAGGATATTCCGTCAGGAGGGAAAGATAGGCTGAGCGCCGGGCGATGGACTCGAAGAAATCCAGCAGGCGGGAGAGTGACAGTAACGGGTTGGCGCCCGTTTGGGTGATCTGGGGGAGCGCCAGGTTGATGAGCGACATCAGGCGGGCGCGGCTGATGTCGGACAATGACTGGATACGATTGGCCTTCCAGAGCGCGAGGATGCGCTGCGCTGCCGGTTTTGTTTCCGTAAATCCCATCGGGGCCAGCTTGGCTTCAATGGCGGCAAGCTGTTCGCTTTCTTCCTGGTTGACCAGGATGGGCTGATGCAGAACGGTTTGCGACTCTTCCTGTTGGGGCTGTGATTTATCGCTGAAAATGGCGTCGAACTGGGCGGCGACAAAGGTACGGTGCTTTTGCAGTTCCTGTAAAAGGCTGTCGGCATCTGAAAAGCCCATCATGCCGGCAATGCGGGTTTTGTCATCCGGGTTGGGCGGCAGGGAATGGGTTTGTGCATCGTCCAGGTATTGCAGGCGGTGTTCGAGGTTGCGCAGGAAGGTATAGGAATCCAGCAACTGGTCTGAAATGGATTGTTCTATCTGCCGTTTGCCGACAAGGATGCGCAGGATTTCCCGGGTGGAGCGGTCACGTAGGGAGACATCCCTCCCGCCGCGAATAAGCTGGAACATCTGTGTCAGGAATTCAATTTCCCGGATGCCGCCCCGTCCGAGTTTGATATTGTTGTTGCGCTCCGGGTGCATTTTTTCCTGGCGAAGCACCTCGGCACGAATCTGCTGGTGCATATTGCGGATGGCATCAATGACACCATAGTCCAGGTAGCGGCGGTAGACGAAGGGCAACACAATGCTTTCGAGTGCCGCAATATCTTTTTTGTGACCGGTAAGGGGGCGGGCCTTGATCCAGGCATAGCGCTCCCATTCCCGTCCCTGGACAATCAGGTATTGTTCAACCGCGTTAATGCTGCTGACGAGCGGGCCGGAAACGCCATTGGGGCGCAGAGCCATATCAACACGGAAAACAAAGCCATCTTCACTGATTTCGGAAAGGGCATTGATGAGCCTTTTTCCCAGGCGGGTGAAAAACTCCTGGTTGGAAAGGGGGCGTTGGCCAGGTTCGGACGGACGGGTATCCCCGTTTTCGGGGTAGACAAAGATGAGATCCACATCAGAGGAAACATTGAGTTCCCCGCCGCCCAGTTTTCCCATGCCCAGTACAATCAATTTCTGTTCTTCGCCGGAGAGGGCGCCGACAGGGGTGCCGTGGGCCGCGATCATTTCAGCGGAAAGCGCACTGGTGTGGGTGCGGATGGCAAATTCCGCAAAAGCGGTCATGGTGCTGACGACTTCAGCGAGGTCGGCCTTCCCGCCCAGGTCACGGTGAATCAGGCTGGCGACGACAAGGTTCCGGACGCGGCGCATGGCACGCGGCAGCGCAAAGCCTGACAAGGTTTCATTTTGTAACAATGCCGAAAAATCTGTCGTGGAAAGATTATGCTGTGAAAGAGATTCAACCTGTTTTTGCCTTGCGGGCTGGTCGGCATTGAGCCAGTGCATGTAAAATCTTGAAGCGGTTTCAGCAGGGAGTAGGGATGGCGTCATAATTGAACCGGCAAAAAGGGTTTCCAGCAAAACATTTACAGGAAAATAAACGAATCACTCCCCATTTTACGCTTAACCACCCGTTTTTTAACCATGCAGACAGAATCACGCCGATCACAAAAAATCCTGGATGCCCTGCGGTATGTGCAGGCGCATGCCCGCAGGGTGACGGCGAATCCGGATTCCGGCGTGATGCGCCTGGGAAGGGTCGCTTTCAGGGCGGCTTTTATCGGTTATCTCGTTTTTTGCGCGCTTTTTTTCAGTGTGCGCTATCTCGTTTTGCCCCAGATCAGCCAATACAAGCCCGGTGTGGAAAAACGGCTCAGCGAAGGGCTTGGCCGCCAGGTCAGCATTTCCAGCATTGATGCGTCCTGGTATGGTTTTTATCCTCTCCTGAAACTCAACGGGCTGGTGGTACATGATGCTGACGGCGATCCGGCCCTGCAATTGCCGGAAGTGAGGGCAGCCGTATCCTGGTGGTCCTTTTTGGTTTTTGATCTTCGTTTTGCGCTTCTGGAAATCAATCGTCCTGAGCTGGATATCCTGCGCGACAGGGACGGCAAACTGTTCGTTGCCGGATTGCCGACGGATACCGGTACCCGCAAGGAAGGCAGCGGGATGGACTGGATACTGAAACAGGATACGATTGTGATCCGGGATGGCGCGATTCACTGGCTTGATGAAATGCGCAATGCGCCGGAGCTGGCGCTGGAAAAACTGGATTTTATTCTGGAAAATGACGGGCGTCGCCATCGCATGCGGCTTCTCACTTCGTCCAGTATCACGCAATCCGGCGAGATTGATCTCCGGGCGAATTTTGTCCATCCATTTTTTGCAGAGCGCCTGTCCGATTTTTCGGCATGGAAAGGGGATTTGTATATCGCTTTGCCCGAAGCGGAACTGGAACCCTGGAAACCGTATTTTGATTTTCCTTATGGCCTGATAAAAGGGGCGGGTGCCGTCAATGCGTGGGTGACGCTTGATCGCGCCCGGATTGCCGACCTGACGGTGGATATTGACCTGAATGATGTGATGCTCCGGTTTGAGCCGGATTTGCCCGTGCTGGATTTACGCCATATTTCCGGGCGCATTTCCGGGCGGGAAATATTTGATGTCGCTTCGGACGGCGATCATCTTGCGCTGGGAGACCGCCCCCATACGGTTGCGCTCACGGATATTTTCCTGGAAACGGCTGATGGCATCAAAATGGAAAGTGCCGATTTTTCAGAAAGGCATATACCGGCAAAAGACGGCAGATCTGCCAGTACGGAAGTCTCAATGGATGAACTGGAACTGGCAACGCTGATCCGGCTGATGAAATATTTTCCCCTGACAGATGCTCAACGGAAGATGCTGAATGATTTTTCGCCATCCGGCGAACTGAATCATTTCAATATCCGTTGGGAGGGACGGTATCCGGATCTTGTTTCGTACCAGCTGGGAGGGCAATTTAAAAAATTATCCATGAATGCGGTTCCCGCCCGTCAGGCAAGGCCGAAAACGGCACAGGCGCCAGCGCAGGCCGCTATTCCGGCCATTCCCGGATTCAGGAACCTGACTGGCCGTATTTCTGCCAATGAGCATGGTGGTACGCTGGAGCTGGATTCCGATATGGCGTTCCTGAATCTGCCGTCTTATTTTCCGAAATCGGACTGGCATTTTGAGAAGCTGAAGTTGCTGGCAAACTGGTCGCAGTCTGCCCAGGCGCCTTTTGCCTTTATCGTTGAAAAAATGGACTTTGTGCTGGACGGGATTGCAAGTTCGCTTTCCGGCCGGTATGTCCGGTCTGCGGCTGAAAGCGAGCAAGGCAAGCCGGGTTCGGTTGATATGACGGCAACCGTCAAAAGTTTTGATATGACCAAAACGGGAAATTATGTTCCGCTTCAGGCCAAAGATGAGTTGCGCGCCTGGTTGAGCAAGGCGTTTGAGGAGGGGGTTGCCAGCAATATCGCCGTTCGCCTCAAGGGCAATCTTTCCCGGTTCCCCTTTATTGACAAGGTTCCAGGACAGGCCGAGAACGGGGAATTCAGTGTCCGCATGGATGTCAATAATGTGCGCCTGAACTATGCGCCAACGCTTTTTGCCGCGAATGGCAAGCTGATGTGGCAGCCCATCGAAAAAATCAACGGGCGGATGACGATCAAGGGCGGAGAGATTGCTATTCATGCCGATAACGCGGTTTTAAGCGGCGCGACGCTTTCCGATGTTGATGTCGTGATTCCTGACATGCTGGCAGATGATGCCTTTTTGAATATTGTCGGCAAGGCGGATGGCGAGTTACAGCATTTCATCCATTTCGTTAACGGCTCTCCGGTTAATGATGTCATCGGCGGATTAACGGAGGAAGCCAAAACGTCCGGGAAGACCCATTTGCTCCTGAAAATGCAGATGCCGCTTTCCAATATGGCAGATTCGAAAGTGCAGGGGACGGTTCAGTTTACAGAGAATGAAATCCATTTGTTCCCTGATCTTCCCGTGCTGACTGCGGTGCGTGGCAAGGTGCATTTTTCTGACAAGGGCTTTGAACTGGAGGATATCAATGCCCAGTTTCTGGGGGGGACTTCTCATATTTCCGGTGGCACCAGGGACGGGCGTTCACAGGTACAGGTTAAAGGTACCATTACGGCAGAAGGATTGCGCAAGAACTATGCCGGCAGCAGCCTGAGCAAACTGACGGGGCGGCTGTCCGGAAGTATGCCCTATTCCCTTTCCATTACGCAAAAGCCGGGCGTACCTGGTGGCGGATATCCGGATATTCTTCTGGAATCCGGCATGAATGGCATGGGCATTGATTTGCCGGCGCCGCTAGGGAAGAAAAATACGGAAACAAGGAAACTGCGCGTGACGGCAAATGCGCTGCCGCCAGTCGGGAAAGCGCGGCGCGACGAGATTGTGATTGCTTATGGGGCGGTTGCCGCAGCCCATTACGAGCGCCAGAAAACAGATAAAACATGGCAGCTTGCGAGGGGGGGGCTTGGCGTCAATGTGACGCCGGTTCTCCAGCCGGGTGTTTCGTTTAACCTGAAGATGCCTTCCCTTGACGTGAATGTCTGGCAGGAAACCTTAAGTTCCCTGATGCCGGACAGCGGCAAGGGGAAAGGTGCCGCAAAAGGTGGAGCCGATATTGGAAAATATATCGAGCCGCAGCAGTTTTCCCTTCAGGTGGATGCGCTTTCCGTCCAGGAATTCACGCTGACAAAGGCGGCAGTTACCGGCAATCACCAGCCCGGGCGCTGGCTGGCGGATGTGGACTCCAATGAGGTGAAGGGGCGGTTGATCTGGACGGAACCGACTGGAAAGCAGGCAACGGGCAAACTGACCGGCCGTTTTTCCGCGCTGGCCATACCGCGCTCAAGCCCGGAAAAAATCGGGGATATCATCAAGCGGGACAGCGTGCGCCATATCCCGGAAGTTGACCTGATTGTTGATAATCTCACCCTGTATGACATCAAGCTGGGCCGCACGGAACTGGTTGCCAGCAATGTCGTCAGCCCTGCCGGAAAGGAGTGGCAGATTACTCGCCTGAGTGTCTCCAACCCGGATGCCCGCCTGCAGTCTTCCGGTAGCTGGCTGGTAGATAAATCCGGCGCCCAGCGCACGCGCATGAATTATGACCTGAATATCCAGAACGCAGGCAAGCTGCTGGATCGCTTTGGCTATAAGGGTATACTGAGTGGCGGGAAGGGGAAAATGAGCGGGGATATCAGTTGGGCCGGGTTGCCCCATTCCCTCGACATCCCGACGCTTTCCGGCAAGATATCGCTGGATGTCGGCAAGGGACAGTTTCTCAAGGTGGAACCGGGCATTGCCAAGTTGCTGGGGGTGTTGAGCATGCAGTCGTTGCCGAGACGGCTGACGCTGGATTTCAGGGATATTTTTTCCGATGGTTTTGCGTTTGACGAAATTACGGCTAAGGTGGATATTGCCAAAGGTATCGCCAAAACCGAGAACCTGACCATGAAGGGGGTGCAGGCAACGGTGCTGATGGACGGTTCGGTGGATATTGCCCAGGAAACGCAAAATCTGCACGTGGCCATTTTGCCGGAAATCAATGCCGGGGCAGCATCGCTTGTTTATGGCCTGATTAACCCGGCCATTGGGGTCGGCACATTTCTGGCCCAACTTGTTTTGAAAGATCCGTTGTCCAAAACATTTACCTTCGAATATCAGATAACGGGGTCATGGACAGAGCCGAATATCCAGAAAATCGGGAACAAGCATGGCCGGGCAAAGGAAAAGAGCAGTTCAGAGATACAGACAGCCAGGGAGTAGAGATGACAAAAATTGCTGCAATACAAATGATTTCAACGCCGGAGATTGAGGAAAACATTGCGTCTGCGCGGCGGCTGATTGCCGAGGCGGCTCAGCAGGGGGCTGAGCTGGTGTTGTTGCCGGAATACTGGCCGAGCATTGGCAAAAACGATGCGGAGAAAATTGCCCAGGCAGAAGAGGCTGGCTTAGGCCCCATACAGGATTTCATGTCGGCAGTGGCCCGGGAGCATGGCATCTGGCTGATTGGCGGCACCCTTTCGCTTAAAGCACCGATTGAAAACAAAGTGCTCAATACCACGCTGGTCTATGACCCGCAGGGAAAGGCGGTATCCCGGTATGACAAGATTCACCTGTTCAGTTTTGCTTCGGGCAAGGAGGCTTATGATGAATCTGCTTATATCTGTGGCGGCAATGACGTGGTTTCATTCGAGGCGCCTTTTGGCCGCGTTGGCCTGACGGTTTGTTATGACCTTCGTTTCCCCGAGCTTTTCAGGGCATTTGGCGAGTGCGCGCTGATCGTGGTGCCTGCGGCATTTACCTATACAACGGGCAAGGTGCACTGGGAAATTCTCCTGCGCGCGCGTGCCATTGAGAACCAGTGCTATATCCTGGCAGCCGCACAGGGTGGCCGCCACCAGACAGGTCGGAGAACCTGGGGGCAGACGGTGCTGATTGATCCCTGGGGTGAGGTCAAGGCCGAACTGATGGAAGGCGAAGGGATTGTGCTGGGCGAAATTGAGCAGGACGTGCTCAATGCCGTCCGGGAAAAACTGCCTGCGTTAAAGCATAAACGCCTGTGATCGTGGCAGCACAAAAAGCGCACTTCACACGGGTGCGCTTTTTGTCCGCGCCAGCGAAATCTGGTGCAATCCTCTACAATCATAAGTAACGATTGATTATTTCCGGATGAATTCCATGCAGACACAGAACAGGGAAAAACAGCATCTTGCGATTGCGCGCGACATTCTTCTGACGCCGAATGGCCTTGACGATGCGCGCCTGATCGAAACGCTGGGGACGATTTTTACCCATAAGGTCGATTATGCCGATCTGTATTTCCAGTTTACGAAAAACGAAAGCTGGAGTCTGGACGAAGGGATCGTCAAGACGGGCAGCTTTTCCATCGATCAGGGCGTTGGGGTGCGGGCGGTTTCCGGTGACAGGACGGCCTTTTCGTATTCAGACGAAATATCGCTTCCGGCGCTTTTAACGGCGGCTGAAACGACCCGCACGATTGCGCGGCAGGGTGCCGGGCGTATCAAGGTCGCCTCCTCGGTTCACCCGGTGAGCGGTCATGATCTCTATTTGCTGGCTGATCCACTGCAGTCGATCAGCGCGGCGCAGAAAGTCGCTATCCTGGAAAGCATTGACCGCCGCGCCAAGGCGGCAGACCCGCGTATTGTGCAGGTCATGGCGGGGCTGGCTGGCGAATACGACGTTGTGCTGGTTGCGCGAAGCGATGGCGCGCTGGCGGCGGATATCCGGCCGCTGGTGCGGATATCCGTGACGGTTATTGCCGAGCAGGATGGTCGCCGCGAGATGGGAACAAGCGGTGGTGGCGGGCGGTATGACTACGGGTACTTTACCGATGCCATGATTGAAAAATATGTGGATGAAGCTGTTCATGCCGCATTGGTCAATCTTGATGCCCGTCCTGCCCCGGCGGGGAGCATGACTGTTGTGGTCGGCCCGGGCTGGCCCGGCGTGCTGCTGCATGAGGCTGTCGGCCACGGACTGGAAGGGGATTTCAACCGCAAGGGGTCAAGCACTTTTTCCGGTATTTTAGGAGAACAGGTTGCCGCGAAAGGGATTACGGTGGTTGATGACGGTACGATTGCCAACCGGCGCGGCTCATTGAATATCGATGATGAAGGAACGCCGACGCAGAAGACGGTACTGATTGAGGATGGTATTTTGAAGGGCTATCTCCAGGACAGGATGAACGCCCGCCTGATGAAGATGTCGCCGACAGGCAATGCCCGCCGCGAATCCTATGCCCATCTTCCCATGCCTAGGATGACCAATACCCTGATGCTGGGGGGGAACCATGATCCGCGCGAAATCCTGGAGTCGGTCAAATATGGCATTTATGCCGCCAATTTCGGCGGCGGGCAGGTTGACATCACGAATGGCAAGTTTGTCTTTTCGGCAAGTGAAGCCTATCTCGTGGAAAACGGCAAAATCATCCATCCCGTCAAGGGCGCTACGCTGATCGGGCATGGCCCGGATATCTTGCGCAGGGTTTCCATGATCGGCAATGACATGTGCCTGGATGCCGGTGTCGGTGTTTGCGGAAAAGAGGGGCAGAGCGTCCCTGTCGGCGTTGGGCAGCCGACGCTCCGGATTGAGGATGTGACAGTAGGTGGAACAGGTTAAACCCGGATTGTCGAAAAACAACGGATAACCGACACGATTTTAAAAATGCGTTATACTACATACAGTAATTGCACTTTATTGCGACATGAAAATGCTGAGATCCCATTGTTTTTTCTTTTTTTACTTTAGCTATTCCGGCCCATTGGCGGTGGAAGAGCGGTTGTCATCTAAGTAAAAGAGCAAACCGATTTTCAGCAAACCGCCAGCGATGGCGGTTTTTTTATTGACTGACTTTAGAACTGGAAAAATCATGCAACGCACCGATGATCTGAGAATTATCGCCATGAAAGAGCTGACCCCTCCTTCTCACCTGATTCGTGAATTCCCGTGTGCCAACAAGGTGGCTGATACCGTATCCAACAGCAGGGCGGCGCTTCATCGTATCCTGCACGGGAAGGACGACCGCCTCATGGTCGTGGTCGGCCCCTGTTCCATTCATGATCCGGGAGCCGCCCTGGAATATGCCTACCGCCTTCGGGAAGTCCGTGAGCGCCTGGGGAAAGAACTGGAGATCGTCATGCGGGTTTATTTTGAAAAACCCCGTACAACGGTTGGCTGGAAAGGGATGATCAACGACCCTCACATGAACAACAGTTTCCAGATCAATGAGGGGCTTCACATGGCAAGGGAACTGCTGCTGAATATCAACGACCTGGGCATGCCGGCCGCAACCGAGTTTCTCGATATGATCAGCCCGCAGTATGTGGCCGACATGGTCAGCTGGGGCGCTATTGGCGCTAGGACAACGGAATCGCAGGTACACCGTGAATTGTCGTCCGGCCTTTCCTGTCCGGTGGGGTTCAAGAACGGAACGGATGGCAATGTCAAGATTGCCATTGATGCCATCAAGGCGGCGTCACATCCGCACCATTTCCTCTCGGTGACCAAGGGCGGGCATACGGCTATTTTCGCTACGCGCGGCAATGAGGATTGCCACATTATCTTGCGCGGCGGCAAAAAGCCCAACTACGACAAGAGAAGCGTGGATAGCGCCTGCAAGGAAGTCGCGGCAGCCGGTTTGCCGCCCCGGATCATGATTGACGTGTCGCATGGCAACAGTTCGAAGAAGGCGGAAAACCAGATACCGGTTTGCGCGACTATCGGCAAAAATATTGCCGCAGGCGAGATGCGGATTGTCGGTGTGATGGTGGAGTCAAATCTGATTGCTGGTCGGCAGGATATCGTGCCGGGCCAGCCGCTGACATACGGGCAGTCGGTAACGGATGCCTGTATCGGTTGGGATGAGAGCGTGATGGTACTGGAAAAGCTGGCTGAAGCCACCAAAAAACGCCAGGACAAGATCCGTTCCAGCAGTGACTGATGTGATGGCCCGGGGCTTCTTTGACGAAAAGGGGCCCTGGTACCCTTTATCGTATCCTTGAAGTTGCCTCGATCCGGTCAAGGATAGCCCTGACGGCAAGGTCAATCCCTTTTTCCTGGCGGTAGTCAGCAGGGGTAAAGAGGTTGGCCCGTCCGTCCTCGACGAGTTGCCGGGCATGTTCTGCCGAGCGATCTTTTTCCGGGTGGTATACCGCAATGGCGTGGCCGCCCTGCTCCTTGACCAGTCGCATGCAGGGGATATCGGTTTCGCCATCGCCGATAAAAATGATGTTTTCAAAAGGAACCGGGCGTTCTTCCATCGGCACGAACTTGTTGATGACCGAGTTGTCGTGCACATCCAGGCTGCCCTTGTTTATCCGGAAAAGATACTGTGTTTTCGTTGTGTAGTTCACGGCGAGAGCGGGCCAGCAGGCAATGCCGTTGTGGTCGAACATGAAGGCCGATGCATACACCTTTTTGAATTCGGGATAAATCGGCGTGGCTTCCAGCATTTCCCGGATACCGGAGGAAATGATGAAATGCTCCAGTCGGATGCCCTTCGTCTGGGCATAGCGATTGATATTGGCAAACCAGTCCAGTACGCCGGGAAATAACCGGATTTGCTTGCCGAAGTTGTGAAAATCCGATTTTCTGACAGAAATGTCTTTTTTATCGGCGGCCCGGATCATGAGCCACATGTAGGCCAGGATGGTGTCCATCTGGTTGGCTTCTGCCAGGACACGCGCTTCTTCCCAGAAGTCTTTTGGCGAAACAGCCAGCTTGGGAATGAAGTCGTATTCCTGCATGTTGCCGGGCGACAGCGTACCGTCAAAGTCATACGCTATCGCGACCGGAATCCCGTGTTCAGCCATTTTTTTCCTGTGCCGGATGAGGTTAATCCCGGAAATTATTGAATTCCAGTGGCAGGTCGGTGACGTCTTTTTTCAGCATGGCAATGGCTGATTGCAGGTCGTCCCTTTTCGCGCCGGTGATCCGCACGGCATCCCCCTGGATGCTGGCCTGTACTTTCAGCTTGCTGTCCTTGACCAGGCGGACGATTTTCTTGGCGGCGTCAGACTCAATGCCGTTGCGAATCTTGATAACCTGCTTGACCTTGTCGCCGCCGATTTTCTCGATTTTGCCTTCGTCCAGGAAGCGGACGTCTACATTGCGCCGGGTCATTTTGCCGGTCAGTACGTCCTTGACCTGGTTCAACTGGAATTCTGAATCGGCAAAGGCGGTGAGGTCGCGATCTTTCTGCTCTACCCTCGCATCGCCGCCCTTGAAATCAAAACGGGTGCTAATTTCCTTGTTGGTCTGGTCAAGGGCATTTTTGACTTCAACCATGTTGGCCTCGGATACAACATCAAATGACGGCATGTTTGTCCTTTCGCTGGTGTGAGAAAAACAATATGTCATTGTATAAAACAAAACCGGCTTCTGCTACCCGGAGCATGAAATTGCTCCTATAATCCCTGTACTATGCGCGCATCTCTTCCCATACAGGCCGATTTTTCCCTGCGGACGTTCAATACCTTCGGCATCAATGCTACGGCAAAAACGTATCTGGCAGTACAGTCTGTCGCGGATCTGCTGGCGGTTTATGCCGACAAGGCGTTGTCTGCGCTGCCCCGGCTGATACTGGGCGGCGGCAGCAACCTGCTTTTTACCCGCGATTTCCCTGGACTGGTTTTGCACATGTGCACCAGGGGGAGGCATATTGAGGGTGAAGACGACGCCTACACCTATGTCACGGTCTCTGCGGGGGAAAACTGGCATGAGTTTGTTTTGTGGACACTGGAAAACGGATGGGGTGGCCTGGAAAACCTTTCCCTTATTCCGGGAACCGTCGGCGCGGCACCCGTCCAAAATATCGGGGCTTATGGCGCGGAGGTGAAAGATTGCTTTCATTGTTTGCGCGCATTTGATTTCCAGACCGGGGATATCCGGGTTTTCAGCAAGGCAGACTGCCATTTTGCCTATCGCGACAGCTTCTTCAAACGCGAGGGGCGTGGCCGTTATGTGATTGTCGATGCCACTTTTGCCTTGCCGAAAGCCTGGCAGCCCAATCTTTCCTATGCGGAACTGGCGGATGCCTTGCCCCATTCCGGGCCATCACCAGCGGAGATCAGCCGGGTCATCATCACCATCCGGCAACGAAAGTTGCCTGATCCTGCCGTTATCGGGAATGCCGGCAGTTTTTTCAAAAATCCAACGGTGTCCCGATCTGATTATGGAAAACTGAAAGTCCTTCATCCGCAGATGCCGGGGTATGCACAGCCTGACGGGACTTGCCGCATTGCCGCAGGCTGGCTGATTGACCAGTGCGGCTGGAAGGGCAAAACCCGTGGCAATGCCGGGGTGTGCGAAACGCAGGCTCTCGTGCTGGTAAACCGTGGCAATGCCACAGGAGATGAAATCGTCCGGCTGTCAGAGGCGATCCGGCAGGATGTCAACGCCCGGTTCGGCTTGCATCTGGAGCCGGAACCGGTTTTCATCTGAAACCGTTTATCAGCGGTTTCTTCACTTTCAGCCAGCTTGCTCCACAAAGGCTTTCAGTTTTCCCGCCACGAGTACGTCATTCGGAATGATGCCTTTTTCCGTGATCAGCGCCGTGACCAGTTCTGCCGGGGTGATATCAAAGGCGGGGTTTCGGATGGAAACGCCTTCCGGCGCCCAGAGGCAATCCCTGAAGCCTTTGACTTCGCGGATATCCCGTTCTTCAATCGGGATATCGGCTCCCGAAGGGAGGGAGAGATCAATGGTGGACAAGGGGCAGGCAACATAAAAGGGAATGTTGTGCCGCTTTGCCAGAACAGCGACCATGTAGGTTCCGATCTTATTGGCAACGTCACCATTGGCGGCAACACGGTCTGTCCCGACGACAATGGCATCCACTTCCCCTGTCTGCATCATGTGGCCTGCCATATTGTCGGTGATGAGGGTGACAGGGATGTTTTCCTGCACCATTTCCCAGGCGGTCAGGCGGGCGCCCTGCAAAAACGGGCGCGTTTCATTGGCGATGACAGCCAGGCGTTTTCCGGCAGCGACGGCAGAGCGAAAGACGCCCAGTGCGGTGCCATGCCCTGCCGTTGCCAGCGCTCCGGCATTGCAATGGGTCATCACGCGGGCGCCGTCTGGCAAAAGCGCGGCGCCGTAATTTCCCATCGCCTGGTTGATCTGGATGTCTTCTGCATGGATATGGTGCGCCTCTGCCAGCAGTTTTTCTGCCATTTCCGGCTGGTCAAGAGGGGCGAGAGACTGGCGTAGCGCCTGCATCCGGTTGAGCGCCCAGAAAAGGTTGACTGCCGTCGGTCGGCTTTGCGCCAACAGTTCAAAACCCTGGTCAAGCCCGGCCTGGTATTTTTCCGCTGGCGCGTTTTTCAGGCGTATCGCTTCGAGCGCGACGCCGTAGGCAGCGGCAACCCCGATGGCTGGTGCGCCCCGGATGACCATGTTGCGGATGGCTTCCGCAACAGAGGCGGCTGAATCGCCGCGCACATATGCCATGACCGCGGGAAGGATGCGCTGGTCAATCATTTCGATGGCGTCGTTGTGCCAGCGCAGGGTTTCAACCCCAGAGGAGGGAATAGTGGTCACTTACTCTCCTTCAAATTCGCACAGGGTAAAGACAGAATACCCGCTTTCTTTCAGTTTTTTGCTGCCGCCCAGGTCGGGAAGGTCAACGAGAAAGGCGGTTTCGTGGATTTTCCCGCCGCTTTTCTCAATCAGCTTGAGGGCGGCCAGGGCGGTTCCGCCCGTTGCCAGCAGGTCGTCAACCAGCAGGATTTTTTCTCCGGGCAGAATGGCGTCGTCATGCATTTCTATCCGATCCGCGCCATATTCCAGTTCGTAATCCTGCCCGATGGTTTTCCACGGCAGCTTGCCTTTTTTCCGGATGGGAACAAGGCCGCAGCCAAGCAGGTAGGCAAGCGGTGCGCCGACCAGGAACCCCCGCGCTTCAATAACGGCGATTTTATCGATTTTGACGCTGGAATACCGCGCAACCAGTTCGTCAATGGATTCCCGTAGTCCGTCAGGGTTCAGGAGGAGGGTGGTGATGTCGCGAAAGAGAACGCCTTTTTTCGGGTAGTCCGGAATGGTGCGGATATAAGAAGTAATGGACATGGCTGCCTTTCAGGTTAATGTCAGGACGAACGCCACTGACCGTAATAGGTAAACTGGTTGAGGACTTCCTGCATCTGGTTTTCTGAAAGCAGGATCGGTTTTTCCACCTGGAGAATGCGCCAGTATTGCTCGCACAGGGCTTCAACTTCGACGGCAACCGAGAGGGCATGGTTCAGATCCCGCCCGATGGCAATCATGCCGTGATGCGCCAGCAGGCAGGCATTGCGTTCTTTCAGGGCGGTCAGGGCCCCTTCGGAGAGTGCCTGGGTGCCAAACAGGGCATAAGGCGCGCACCGGATGGAATCGCCCCCGGCAATGGCAATCATGTAATGAAAAGCCGGGATGTCACGGGAAAGGCAAGCCATCGTGGTTGCAAAGGGTGAGTGAACGTGTATGACGGCACCCGCATCCGGATGCTGCGCGAAGATATCACGGTGGAGGCGCCATTCTGTGCTGGGCTTGTAAGCGCCTTCGTGTTCTCCGGAGAGGTGCATTTTGACCAGGGATGCCGCAGACATGTTTTCCGGCGGCACCGCGCTGGGCGTAACCAGAAACGACGGCGCGGCGGAAAAAGGCAGGCGTACGCTGGCATTGCCTGTCGTTCCCCGGTTGAGACCTTTGTCCGCCAGTTGCCTTGCTATCAGCAACAAGGCTTCCCGCAGGGCATTTTCCCTGTTCTCCGGGGATGCGCCGCTCATTTTTTCAATACCCTTTTCGCGACCGCATCCAGTTTTGCAACCAGTTTCGGGTCTCTTGCTTCTGGTGCCGTAATCAGGGCATGTTCCAGCGCGAAGCGGCAGGCGCATGAAGGTGCCGAGGCGTCATCGCCGAATGCCGGGATGGCCTGCTGCACCAGTGACCTTGCTTTTTCCGTATTGTTCAGGAGCGTCTGGATAATCTGGGTGACAGAAACGGCATCATGATCCGGGTGCCAGCAATCATAATCCGTGACCATGGCGATGCTGGCGTAACACATTTCCGCCTCGCGGGCGAGTTTGGCTTCCGGCATGTTCGACATCCCGATCACATCGCAATTCCAACTGCGATACAGCGCGGATTCAGCCTGCGTTGAAAACTGCGGGCCTTCCATGGCGAGGTAAGTTCCACCGAGAACGGTATCAATGCCGGATTTTTTTGCAATGCCGTAAACCAGGCTGTTCAGGCGGTTGCAGGTGGGGTGTGCCATGGAAATATGGGCGACACAGCCGGATTCAAAAAAGGTGTTTTTCCGCCCATGCGTCCGGTCGATATACTGGTCAACCAGGACGAACATACCGGGGTGCAGGTGTTCCTTCAGGGAGCCGACGGCGCTGACCGAAATGATCTGGGAAACACCCGCCCGTTTGAGGGCATCGATATTGGCGCGGTCGTTGATCTGGGAGGGGGAAAAACGATGTCCCCGCCCGTGGCGCGGCAGAAAAACCAGAGGATGGCCGCCCAGTTTTCCGAAAAGCAGTTCGTCAGAGGGTTCGCCAAAAGAAGAGGCCACCTTTTCCCATCGTGTTTCTGTCAGGCCGGGGATATCGTAAAGACCGCTGCCGCCAATAATGCCAGTTATGCCCATATCTGTTCCTTCCTGTAGTTACTTGCCAGTAATTATCCGGTGTTTTATACCATATGTGAAGGGGATGCCGATAATGAAAAACGGCGCAGGCCCGATGGCTGCGCCGTTTTCAAAAGCATGTGATGCGGTTATTTTTTACGGCTTTCGTTCAGGCGGGCGGCAATGCGCATACGCAAGGCGTTGAGCTTGATAAAGCCGCCGGCGTCTTTCTGGTCGTAGGCGCCTGCGTCATCCTCAAAAGTGGCAATGGTGGAATCAAACAGGGAATCCGCCGAATCGCGGCCTGTGACGATGACATTACCCTTGTACAGCTTGAGGTTGACCGTGCCGTTGACGTTTGCCTGCGTGTGGTCAATCAGTGTCTGAAGGGCGACACGCTCGGGAGACCACCAGTAGCCGTTATAGATGATGGAAGCATAACGCGGCATCAGGTCGTCTTTCAGGTGGGCGACTTCGCGATCCAGCGTGATGGATTCAATGGCGCGGTGTGCCGGGAGCAGGATGGTGCCGCCGGGGGTTTCGTAGCACCCGCGTGATTTCATGCCGACATAGCGGTTTTCCACCAGATCCAGTCGGCCAATGCCATGCTTGCCGCCAAGCCGGTTGAGTTCTGTCAGGAGGGCGGCTGGCGACAGTTTTTTCCCGTTCAAGGAAACCGGGTCGCCTTTCTCGAATCCGATCTGGATGTGTTCGGCCTGGTCCGGTGCGGCTTCGGGGCTGACGGTCCAGCGCCACATGGATTCTTCGGCTTCGGCGCTCGGGTCTTCCAGGTGACGGCCTTCATAGCTGATATGCAGCAGGTTGGCGTCCATGGAATAAGGTGCGCCGCCGCCGCGGTGTTTCATGTCGATTTCGATACCGGCGTTTTCGGCATAGGCAAGCAGTTTTTCGCGGGACAGCAGATCCCATTCACGCCAGGGGGCGATGACTCTGACGCCGGGCATCAGGGCGTAAGCGCCCAGTTCAAAGCGAACCTGGTCGTTTCCCTTGCCGGTTGCGCCGTGCGAGATGGCGTCGGCACCCGTCTGACGGGCAATTTCAACGAGACGTTTGGCAATGAGGGGGCGGGCAATACTGGTGCCGAGGAGATATTCGCCTTCGTAAATGGTATTGGCGCGGAACATGGGGAAAACAAAATCGCGCACGAATTCTTCGCGCAGGTCGTCAATGAAAATGTTTTCCTGTTTGATGCCGAATTTCAGCGCTTTCTGCCTGGCCGGATCCAGTTCTTCCCCTTGGCCCAGGTCGGCAGTAAAGGTAATAATTTCACACTGGTAGGTATCCTGGAGCCATTTCAGGATGACGGAGGTATCCAGGCCGCCGGAGTAGGCCAGAACCACTTTTTTTACATCACTCATGTTTTGCTTTCACTTGTTTCTGTTTGAAAGGGAAGGCCGTGATATCCGTGTAATGACTGGCATCACGACCGTATGATTGGCATTTTATGCTGATTCGGTGTAAACGGGAATATCAGACCTGATCCAGAACGAGATATTCCAGCAGTGCTTTTTGGACGTGCAGGCGGTTTTCCGCTTCTTCCCAGACAACCGATTGCGGGCCGTCAATCACGTCGGAGGTGACTTCTTCTCCGCGATGCGCAGGCAGGCAGTGCATGAAAAGCGCATTTGGCGCGGCACAGCGCATCTTTTCCGCGTCCACGCACCAGCCGTCAAATGCTTTCATCCGGGCGGCGTTTTCTTCTTCAAATCCCATGCTGGTCCAGACGTCGGTTGTTACCAGATGCGCGCCCTCACAGGCTTTTGCCGGGTCGTCAAACAGAGTGAAGTAGCTGTGGTCGGCAGAAACCAGGTCGTAGTTGATGTTATAGCCTTTGGGCGTCGAGACATTGACATGGAAGCCGAAAATTTTGGCTGCCTGCAGCCAGGAATAAAGCATATTGTTGGCATCGCCGATCCAGGTGACGGTTTTGCCGCGAATGACCTGGCGGTGCTCGATAAAGGTGAATACGTCCGCCAGTACCTGGCAGGGATGATGTTCGTTGGTCAGCCCATTGATGACCGGCACGCGGGAATGGGCGGCAAAACGCTCGATGATGTCATGCCCGAAAGTGCGGATCATGATGACATCGCACATCCGGGACATGACCTGCGCGGCATCTTCGATGGGTTCGCCCCGGCCAAGCTGGCTGTCACGGGTGTTCAGGTAGATGGCGGTGCCGCCAAGCTGGGCCATGCCTGCTTCAAAAGAGAGGCGGGTTCTGGTTGAACTTTTTTCAAATACCATGACCAGCGTACGGTCAAGCAGCGGATGATAGGTTTCGTAGTTTTTGAAACGGTTTTTAATGAGGCGAGCACGTTCAATGAGGTATTCGTACTCAGCCAGAGAAAAATCGGAAAATTGCAGATAATGTTTGATTGTCATTATGACTCGCCAGGCCGGAAAAACCGGACGCCGGAGTAATTAAATTGCTGATTATATTAGATTTCTTTGTTTTAGTCAGCGTTTCCGTACCACAACCGGATTTTCATTCGCGGCGGCAGATCAGTAAACTTTTTGAGAAGTCTCATGAAGCAATTGCGCATACAGGCGCTGGCGCATGGGGGAAATATTGCCCGCTTCTACCGCCGTCAATATGGCGCAGCCCGGTTCTGCCAGGTGGTTGCAGTTGTGGAACCGGCAATGCCCCAGGTGCGGGCGAAATTCCCTGAAGGCCATTTCCAGTGCCGCCTTGTCGAGGTGATACAGGCCGAACTCCTGGAATCCGGGGGAATCGATCAGGGCGGATGGCGCATTTATCCGGTACAGGCGGGTGAACGTAGTCGTGTGTTTGCCCGAATCCAGCGCGGCTGAAATTTCGCGGGTTGCAATATCCGCGCCCGGTACCAGGATATTGATAATAGAGGATTTGCCCATGCCAGATTGCCCGATCAGGATAGTGACCTGGTTTTCAACCAGCGGCAGCAGCACGTCGCGGGACTTTTCCGGTTCTGCTGTTGCCGAGACTTCATGAACCGGGTAGCCAAGCGAAATATAAGGTTTGAGGCGTTCGCGTGTTTTTGGCAGCGCCTGGAGAATATCGGTTTTATTCAGGATCAGGTGTACGGCAATGCCGACCGCTTCGGCAGCGACCAGCGCCCGGGAAATCAGGTCGTCTGAAAAGCCGGGTTCGGTTGCCACAACAATAAAGAGCTGGGTGACGTTGGCGGCAAGCAGTTTTGACTTGAACTGATCCGAACGGAAAAGCAGGGTCTGGCGTTCTTCGACAGATTCAATGACAGCTTGTCCTTTTGCCGTGGGCGCAATCATGACATGGTCGCCGACGGCAACATGGCTTTTTTTTCCTCGCGTCACGCTCTGTAACAGTTCGCCATCCAGCTCGGCCAGGTAGTGACGGCCGTGCGCGGCAATAATCAGGGCTTTTTTCAGCGGTTGCGTCATGTCTTGCCAAGTAACCTGTCGATGCGAATGCTGGCAGGCGGGTGGGAATCATAAAAAGCAGAATACAGCGGATCAGGGGTTAGCGTCGAGGCGTTGTCCTGGTACATCCGGACAAGGGCGGAAACCAGGTCTTCTGCGTTGGTGTACTGTGAGGCAAAGGCGTCCGCTTCAAATTCGTGTTTGCGCGAACTGATGGAGAGGATAGGCGAAAAAAAGAAGGTAAAGATCGGAAGGCTTAAAGCAAAAAGCAGGAGTGCCATCGCGTCATTGCTTGCGGTAAGGGAGGGGTTGACGCCCAGCCCGAGGAAAAACCAGTCCTGTGTTTTCAGGTAGCCCAAAAGCGCCAGGAAGCCCAGGGAGGTGACGGCCATCAGTCCGATGCGCTTGAGGATATGTTTCAGGCGGAAATGGCCCAGTTCATGTGCCAGGACGGCTTCCACTTCCGGCGGGGAAAGCCGTGAAATCAGCGTATCGTAAAAGACAATGCGCTTGGCGCTGCCAAAGCCGGTGAAGTAGGCGTTCCCGTGGGAGCTGCGCTTTGAGCCGTCCATGACAAAAAGGCCGTTTGAGGTAAATCCGGTTCTTTCCAGCAGGTGTTCAATACGGGTACGCAGTGCCGCATCTTCCAGCGGGGTAAATTTGTTGAACAGCGGCGCAATCAGGGTCGGATACAGGATCATCATCAGCAATTGGAACACATTCCAGAGAAGCCAGGCATAGACCCACCACTCTTCCCCGGCATGGGCCATGATGGTCAGCACAAGCCAGGCCATCGGCAGGCCGATAATGAGGCTCATGATGCTGCTTTTGAGCAAGTCCATGAAAAAAAGCCGGGGCGACATCTTGTTGAAACCAAATTTTTCTTCGATGACAAATTGCCCATAGTAGTCAAAAGGCAGGTCAATGATGCCTGAAATAACGGCAAAAGCAGCTAAAAGGCCAAGCTGGTACAGCATGGTCGGCCCGGTTGCCGACAGGACGCCTTCGGCCAGGTATTCCAGCCCGCCAAAAAGCGTAAAACACAGGAGGACAAAGGCGTCGATGAACATCATGAAAATGCCGAAGCGGCTTTTTGCCGTGGTGTAGTTGGCGGCTTTCTGGTGATCCGGAAGGGAGATGTCTGTAGCAAATTGGGCTGGAACGCGGTTGCGGTGGGCCGCAACGTGCCGGATCTGGCGTACGGACAGCCAGAGCCGGGCGACGAGGGTCGCAGCAAGAAAAAAAACAAAAATCAGCGTAAAAGCATGTGAAGTCATTTTGAGCTTGTGAGAAAATACCGTGAACTTCTGAATAAGCCTTAAGGAATGAATTATGTCACAAGCCGAAGATTTGCAACCGGGCGTTGCCCGGGTTTTTGCAAAGCCATCCCATCCGAACGAATTTAACCTGGTCTGGGTGGACATGGAAATGACCGGGCTGGATCCGGATACGGACGCCATTATCGAAATCGCGGTGGTTGTGACGGATTCCGAACTGAATGTGCTGGCAGAAGGGCCGGTGCTGGCCATTCACCAGCCAGATGCGGTTCTGGACAAAATGGATGCCTGGAACAAGGGGACGCATGGCCGCTCCGGCCTGATTGATCGCGTCAAGACATCGAAAGTCACAGAGGCTGACGCGGAAGAGGTTCTCATGGCGTTTTTGAAGCCTTTTGTGCCCAAGGGCAAATCGCCCATGTGCGGCAATACGATCTGCCAGGATCGGCGTTTCATGGTGCGAGGCATGCCGCGTCTGGAGGCGTACTTCCACTACCGGAACCTGGATGTCTCAACACTGAAGGAATTGTGTCGCCGCTGGAAGCCCGATATTGCCGCCAACTTCAAGAAACAGCAGAAACATACGGCGCTGGCGGATATCCTGGAATCCATTGACGAACTGGCGTACTACCGCCAGCATTTTATGACGGCCTGATTTTTCGGTGCGACATGAAAACCGGGCCGATCAACCAGGCCGAATTGCGCGAACTGATCGACCATCAGGAGCGCATCCGGGAGGACGAACGAAAACGGATTGCCCGGGAAATCCATGATGAACTGGGGCAATACCTGCTGGCGCTGCGTATCGAACTGTCGCTACTCAAGGATGAAAGCAATGATGTCCGGACGCAGCGCGAGGAACGGGTAGACAAAATCCTGACGCATGTGGACGCCACTGTCAAAAGCGTCCGGACGATCATCAACAATTTGCGCCCGGCGGTACTGGATCTCGGCCTGGTGCCTTCGCTGGAATGGCTGGCGCGGGATTTTGAGCGACAAAACGGCATCCGGTGCGAATTTCATACCACCGATGATAATCTTTTGCTGGATGACGAAACATCAACCGTGCTTTTTCGCGTGTTGCAGGAAACGCTGACGAATGTGATGCGTCATGCCAGGGCAACGCAGGTGGAGATTAGCCTTTCCGCGGAAGGCGGGCGGCTGGTGCTGCAGGTGGTGGATAATGGCGTGGGCATGCCCGGCGTGCGTAACCGTCGGGTCAAGTCATTCGGGCTGGCTGGCATCCGCGAGCGTATCAGCATGTTAAAGGGGGCGTTTTCCATCGAAAGCAGCAGCAAAGGAACGGTGCTGACTTTTTTTATTCCTTACAAAACCGCTGGTTAACCGGTTTTGCGAGCGAATTGCTGCATTCTCCGGTGCTCGTAACTTCGTCTATCTCAAGATATTATGCCTCGGTTACTGCGCTCCGGGCGCCTTGCGCTTCATTTCGCAAAACCGGTTAATCAGCGGTTTCTTATATCCAGAAAAGGCTTGAGAATCGCCAGTGTCCGTTCCGTTGCGCCCTGCTGGCGCAAGGCAAACCGACGTGCTTTTTCCCCCATGAGCAGGCGTTGTTGCGGATTTTCGAAAAGCCGGGAGGCCTTTTCCATCAGTTCGGCAGCGGAGTGGACGCGGATGGCCGCGCCATCCGCTACGGCGTCTTCCGTGATGGCTTCAAAGTTGAAGGTGTGAGGGCCGGTGAGCACCGGTATGCCAAGCGCACAGGCTTCAATCAGGTTTTGCCCGCCAAGTGGTTTTAAGCTGCCGCCGATAAAGGCGAGGTCTGACGCGGCGTAGTATGAGAACATTTCCCCCATTGAGTCCCCCAGAAGCACCTGTGTTTCAGGAGAAACCGGCCTGGCGGGATCAAAGTCGGCATGCAGGTCAGAACGGCGCACCATGGCCAGCTTTCTTGACGCGATCATGTCGGCCACCTCATGGAATCGTTGCGGATGGCGGGGAACCATGACCAGCAGGGTATTGGCCGGTTTCAGGCCAGCCAGCGCATCGAGAACCAGCGCTTCTTCGCCATCCCGCGTGCTGGCGCAAATCAGTACCGGACGGTTGCCGATCAGGTCGCGAAGCCGCTGGCCTTTTTTGAGGGCGTCTTCGGAAGGCGCAGCATCGAATTTGACGCTGCCGGCGACGGCAACATGGCGGGAGCCGAACAGTCTCAAGCGCCGGGCATCCGTTTCAGTTTGCGCGGCAACGCAACTGATGCCGTCAGCGGCTTCCTGTATGAGGGAGGGAAGGCGTTTTCCTTTTTTGAGCGAACGTTCGGACAGGCGGGCATTCACCAGCGCGACCGGTATTTGCTGCGCTTTGCATTGGGCAATCAGGTTGGGCCAGACTTCCGTTTCCATGAGAATGCAGATGGCAGGGTGAAAGCGGGCGATAAGGCGGCGCATCATCATGCCGGTGTCATAGGGGAGGAATGCCTGCCGGATTCTCGTGTTGTTGCCAAACAGTTCCTGGCCGGTTGCACGCCCGGTTGGCGTCATGCAGGTCAGCAGGATGTTTTTATCCGGGTAAGCCGCAAGCAAAGCCTGTATCAGGGGTTCGGCCGCACGGGTTTCGCCAACGGATACAGCATGTACCCAGATGCAGCCCGCAAAGGACGGCGCTGGCGGGTAAAAGCCGAGGCGTTCTGAAATGTGCCTGCGGTAGCCCGGTTCTTTTTTGCCCCGCCACCATAGGCGGAAAAGAGCAAGCGGAAGAATGAGCCACCAGGCAAGGGAGTACAAAATTCGCATGAAGCGCTTTATAAATTAAATTGGCCGGGACAGACGGTATTATCCATGAAATCAGCGCTTCCATATATATCCTGCCGTTTCACAGGGGAGCAGGGTTGCGCATCATGATTTGATTTGATATAAAATACCAGAGTGCTTAATTTCTTTTTGGCAATGGTTTCCGGTCGGCGGTTGTCATTGAAGACCGGTCGCATTGACCACGACGCAGGCGGTATCAGAGGTTCCTCAGTGTCCTATGAAATTACGAATTGCAACCTATAACATCCATAAGGGTGTTTCCTCTGTGGGAGGGCTCCCGCGCATCCATGATTTAAAAAAATCCATGTCGCTTCTGGCGGCGGATGTCATTTTTCTTCAGGAAGTGCAAGGCCGTCACGACTGGCTTGCATTAAGCCAGTCCGAGCGCTGGCCGGATGAAGCGCAGCATGATTTTCTGGCGGGGGAGTACCAGCATGCGGCCTATGGCAAAAATGCCGTGTATAACCACGGGCATCACGGCAATGCGCTTTTAAGTGCCTATCCGATCATTTCGCAGCATAACCACGATATTTCAGACCATGCGCTGGAGTCGCGCGGGCTTTTGCACTGTATCCTCCAGACGCCGCAGACCAAGGTGCATTGTTATGTCGTCCATCTGGGTCTTCTGGAAGGTGGTCGCCGCCGCCAGACGCAGATGCTGATTGATCGTGTCAGCCAATCGGCCCAAAAGGATGAGCCGGTTATCATTGCCGGGGATTTTAACGATTGGGGCAACCATCTGTCGGATTCCATCCGGGAGGCGCTGGATGTCAAGGAGGTTTTTGACAGTCTGCCGGAGCAGAAGGGGCTGACGGCCTATCTCAAGAAACTGGCAGGAAAAAGCGCCAGGCCGCAGCCTGCGCGCACTTTCCCCGCTGCATTTCCCTGCCTGCCGCTCGACCGGATATACGTTCGCGGCTTCAAGGTGGATGCCGCTACCGTGATGCATGGCCGCCGCTGGGCCAGGGTATCGGATCACGCGCCAATCGTGGCATCACTGACCATTGAATAGCATGCCGCAGGTTATGACAGCCTGTTTGGGCATATAGACGGGGCACTTATGCTGGTGCGCCCCGGTTCTTTTGTTTCAGATAATCACTTGACGTTATTGGATGGCGGTCGGGAGTATTTCCCGGAGTTGATCCGGCAAATCAACCAGGCCCAGACGGAAATTTACTTTGAAACCTACATTTTCTATCCGGACGAGGTTGGCCGGGCTGTCATGCGGGCGCTCCAGCAGGCGGCGTGGCGTGGCGTTCAGGTTCATGTCATTACGGACTGGGTCGGAACGGGGATGCGCCTGTGCCGTTTGCTCAGGAGGGAGTTTGACAAAGCCGGTGTGCATTTCCGGGTTTTCAATCCCTGGTTTTACCGGGGACTGGCGCGCCAGCACCGGAAAGTCTGCGTGATTGACCATCAGCATGCTTTTGTGGGTGGCATCAATATCCTGGATGATTTCCGCTACGACTACAGTAAAAAACAGCGTTTTTTAAAAGCGCCCCGCTGGGATTTTGCTATCCTGATCGAAGGGCCGATACTGAACTTGATGCAGGATGAAGTCGAGGCGTTATGGGAACGCGTGGGACGCATGCCGATTCGCAACCGTTTCCGCAAATACCGGACGACATTCAGGAAAAAATTCGCGATAGCCAAAGTGGCGTTGGCCGGATTTGTCGTGAGGGATAATTTCCGTAACCGGCGGACGATCCAGCGAACCTACCTGCGTGCGATGGGCCGGGCGAGACATGAAATTGTGCTGGCGACTCCTTATTTCGCGCCGGGCCGCAAATTCCGGCAGGCGCTGGTTTCTGCCGCCAGACGGGGAGTCCGGGTGACGTTGCTGATCGGTATTGGCGAATTCTGGTGGCAGGATGCCGTTGCCAAGTCTTTTTTCCCCAAGCTGCTGGAAAGCGGCGTGCGGCTGTATGAATACCGCAAAACGCAATTGCATGGAAAAGTGGCTGTTGTAGACGGTACCTGGGCAACGGTTGGTTCAAGTAACTGCGATGGCTTGAGTTTTTTTATCAACCATGAAGCCAACGTAATTGTCCGGGATATGGAATTTGCCGGAATCTTGCGCGAGCGCATTTTCAGTGGCGTAGCGGATGCCGAGGAAATCAATTTCGCTGATTTTTCAAAGACACCGTGGTACCTGCGGTTCTGGTACGGCGCGGCGCATTTGATTTATCGTCTGGTCATGCGGACGGTAACCTGGGGCGATTACAACTGAGAAAGCCCGTTAATTAGCGCTTTTTGGAGGGGGCGACTCGCGGTACAATACACGCAGAAGCAAGCCAGACAGCCGCTGGTCACAATTGTGACGGGAGGAAGGTCCGGACACCACAGAGCAGGGTGACGGCTAACGGCCGTCCGCTGAAAGCCGCAAGGTATAAGGCGAGGAACAGGGCCACAGAGACGAGCGTATTCAGTTACGGTGAAACGCGGTAACCTCCACCTGGTGCAATTCCAAGTAGGCACGCGATGAGGCGGCTCGCTGAGCGTGCGGGTAGGAAGCTCGAGTGCCGGAGTAATCCGGCGCCTAGATGAATGGCTGTCATAGCAGCCGGTTTTTCCGGTTGTCGTAACAGAATCCGGCCTATCGGCTTGCTTTGTTTTTTACCTGAAAGAGCGTACCTGCCAAAGAGGCCGTTACGCTCTTTTTTCTTTCCCCATCGCGCCAATCTCCCTTCAACTTGAAATAAAGGCGGTTTTTTCTTGTTTTTGCGAGGAAAAAAACGTTCCCGGTCGCCTTTGCTTTCAATGTCTCTTTTTCGGCACACATAGAATTGTTTTTGCCGATGCGGGCAATTTACCTGAGAGGGTACTTTCACAGTGATTTGTAAGTGGCTAATTCTTATGGGGATTTGCCCCTGGCGTTTTGTTTCAAAACGCCTCTAAGTTATTGAGTTCATTAAGATTTTTTTGCTTTTT
>JAVBTJ010000045.1:0-13595 GCA_031556215.1 Oxalobacter sp. | reverse complement strand
TCGCCGGTCTGGATGTCTTTCAGGCATGCGCGCATGGCTTTTTTGGTCTCGTCGGTGACGACTCTCGGGCCGGTGACATATTCGCCGTATTCCGCGTTGTTGGAGACGGAATAGTTCATGTTGGCGATGCCGCCTTCGTAGATCAGGTCAACGATCAGCTTGAGTTCATGCAGGCACTCAAAGTAAGCCATTTCAGGCGCATAGCCAGCTTCCACGAGGGTTTCAAAGCCAGCCTTGATCAGTTCGACAGCGCCGCCGCACAGGACAGCCTGTTCACCGAAAAGGTCGGTTTCGGTTTCTTCACGGAAGGTGGTTTCGATGATGCCGGCACGACCACCACCGTTTGCCATGGCATAGGAAAGCGCGATGTCGCGAGCCACGCCGGAACGGTTCTGGTAAACCGCAACGAGGTGGGGCACGCCGCCGCCCTGCTTGTAGGTGGAACGAACCGTATGGCCTGGCGCTTTCGGCGCGATCATGATGACGTCCATGTCCGGACGCGGGATAACTTGCCCGTAATGGACGTTAAAGCCGTGCGCAAACGCCAGTACGGCGCCCTGCCTGGCATGGGGGGCTACGCTGTTATTGTAGACATCGGCAATGTTTTCGTCCGGGAGCAGGATCATGACAACATCGGCACCCTTGATGGCGTCATTGACTTCAGCGACTTTGAGGCCAGCGGCTTCTGCCTTGCTCCAGGAACCGCCACCCTTGCGCAGGCCCACGGTGACGTTGCAGCCGGAGTCATTGAGGTTTTGCGCATGGGCATGGCCTTGTGAGCCATAACCGATGATGGCGACTTTTTTTCCTTTGATGAGGGACAGGTCGCAGTCCTTGTCGTAAAAAACGTTCATGATATTTCCTAAATTTTAAAAAAAGCGGTTGTTGATAATGCAGTTCAGACTTTCAGGATGCGTTCGCCGCGACCGATGCCGGAGCCGCCGGAACGGACGGTTTCCAGGATGGCGGTACGGTCGAGTGATTCGATAAAGGCGTCCAGCTTGGCCTTGTCGCCGGTAAGCTCAATCGTGTAGGAACGGTCGCTGACATCCACGATGCTGCCGCGGAAAATGTCGGCGGTACGCTTGATTTCCTCGCGTTCCTTGCCGACAGCGCGTACCTTGATGAGCATCATTTCACGTTCAACATAAGAGCCGTCTGTCAGGTCGACAATCTTGACGATTTCAATCAGTCGGTTCAGGTGCTTGGTGATCTGCTCGATCACGTCTTCAGAACCGGTGGTGACAATGGTCATGCGCGACAGGGTGGGGTCTTCGGTTGGCGCCACATTGAGTGTTTCGATGTTGTAGCCACGCGCGGCAAAAAGCGAGACAACCCGTGCCAGCGAACCGGCTTCGTTTTCCAGAAGGATAGAGATAATGTGTCGCATGATTACAGTTCCTCCGAGCTCAGGATCATTTCAGTCAAGCCCTGGCCAGCCCGGACCATTGGCCAGACGTTTTCGTCAGCATCCGTCTTGATGTTGACGATGACCAGCTTGTCCTTCATGGCAAAGGCATCCCTCATGGCGCCTTCCACATCGGTCGCGTTTTCTACCCGGATACCGACATGGCCGTAGGACTCGGCCAGTTTTTCGAAATCAGGCAGGGACGAGAGGTAGGATTCCGAAAAACGGGACTCATATTCCAGGCGCTGCCACTGGCGAACCATGCCCAGCACACCATTGTTGAGCAGGATGATTTTGGGCGTCAGGTTGTACTGCTTGCAGGTTGCCAGTTCCTGGATATTCATCTGGAAAGAGGCTTCGCCCGTAACGCAGGCAACCGTTTTGCCGGGATGGGCCAACTGGACACCCATCGCAAACGGCAGACCAACGCCCATCGTGCCAAGGCCGCCCGAGTTGAACCAGCGGCGAGGCTTGTCAAACGGGTAGTACTGGGCCGCCCACATCTGGTGCTGTCCGACATCGGACGTGATGAAGGCGTCGCCCTTGGTGACTTCCCAGAGTTTTTCAATCACGAACTGCGGCTTGATGATCTTGTCGGTTTTTTCGTATCTCAGGCATTCGATGCCACGCCAGCCGTTGATCTGTTCCCACCATGCGCCCAATGCCTTCGCATTGTTGGCGACAGGGGTGCTGTCAAGCTGAGCCAGCATTTCCTGCAGGACATCCTTCACGTTGCCGACAATCGGCACATCAACCCGAACCCGCTTGGAAATGGAGGAGGGATCGATATCAATATGGATGATCTTGCGGTTGAACTGGGCGAAGTGATCCGGATTGCCGATAACGCGGTCGTCAAAACGCGCGCCAATCGCGATCAGGAGATCGCAATTCTGTACAGCCTGGTTGGCTTCATACATGCCGTGCATGCCCAGCATGCCGAGGTATTTGTCGCTGCTGGCGCGATAGCCGCCCAGTCCCATCAGCGTGTTGGTGCAGGGGAACCCCAGGCGGTCAACAAGCTGGTTCAGTTCCGGTGCCGAATCGGACAAAATCACGCCGCCGCCGGCATAGATCACGGGGCGTTCGGCCTGCTGCATCAGTTGCAGGGCTTTCCTGATCTGGCCGGTATGCCCCTTGTCGATTGGCTTGTAGGAGCGCATATCGATGTCTTTGGGGTATTTGTAAGACGCAGGGAGCAGGCTGACATCTTTCGGGATATCAATCAGGACAGGGCCTGGCCTGCCTGTCGAGGCAATATAAAAGGCTTTTTTGACTGTTGCGGCAAGATCCTTGACGTCCTTGACCAGGAAATTGTGCTTGACGCACGGACGGGTAATGCCGACAGCATCGCTTTCCTGGAAAGCATCTTGCCCGATATAGTGGGTCGGTACCTGGCCGCTGATGACCACGATAGGGATGGAATCCATATAGGCCGTGGCAAGGCCGGTAACGGCATTGGTGACGCCGGGGCCGGACGTGACGATGGCAACGCCTACCTTGCCGGAACTGCGGGCATAGGCGTCAGCCGCGTGAATGGCGGCCTGTTCGTGACGTACCAGGATATGCTGGAATTGATCCTGCTTATAGATGGCATCGTAGATATACAGCACGGCGCCGCCTGGATAACCGAAAACGTGTTTGACACCTTCTTCGGCAAGACATCGCACCAAAATTTCAGAGCCTGTCATTTCTAAACTCATACTACTTCCTTTCAAGGTCCATTGGAAATTGATCGGATGTTCTTTCCTGTCGAAAACCGCCGATACACCAACCACCTCCTGATGCGCCTTTCAGGGCGGTCAGATGGCGTCGGGTTATCTGTACGGGTTTCTCGCGCTTGTGGCACGGGTCAGAACAAACAGTTTTAGCAATAAAGCAACTTCTTCTCAGGCCGCATTGTGTGCTGCCGTCAGGATAAATGCCTGTTCCATGCGGATGGCGGAAAGCAGGCAAACTCATTCGTACGCAACACCCGGTTCAGGATAAATTGAATACGAACATTGAAAACCAGTAATTTTACACCTAATCTGCACAAAGAGGCCGTTCTTTGTTAGCATTTAAAGTCGCCTGAGAAATATTTTATATTTCTTGTCTGTTTTTGCGGTGGCTCCGCATCACTCGCAACCCGAATGGCTACTGATAAAGAATTATCCGATTTTCTTGCCGGAGTTGAGCGTCGCGCTTTTAAGCAGGCAGTTTATGCGGTAAAAAAGGATGAGTCCGCGCTCGATATCGTTCAGGATGCCATGATCAGCCTGGCTGAAAAGTACGGGGATAGGCCTGCATCGGAGTTTCCGATGCTTTTCCAGCGTATTTTGCAAAATACGATCCATGATTATTTCCGTCGCGAAAAAGTCAGGAACACATGGGTGTCGCTGTTTTCCAGCCTGTCTGACAGGTCTTCAGACGATGATTTCGATATGCTTGAGGTGTATCAGTCAGAGGCGACAGGATCAATGGCCGAGTCGAGTTCAGACAAGCTGGAACGCAAGCAGGTACTGCTTGTTATCGAAGAAGAACTGGAAAAATTGCCTGCTCGTCAACGGGAAGCGTTCCTGATGCGTTATTGGAATGATATGGATGTTGCTGAAACGGCCGAGGCCATGCAATGTTCGGCGGGACGCGTGAAAACACACTGCTCGCGGGCAACACAGGCCCTTGCTAAAGCACTGAAATCAAGAGGTATAGAATTATGAATGCGCAGGAAAAAAATTTCGCATATAAGGTGCGGCATGCGCTAAATGAGCGACTGGATGATCTGCCGGACAATGTGACAGAAAGGCTGGTCGGTGCGCGTGGCATGGCGGTTGCGCGTAAAAAACAGGCAGCGCCGGTGCATGTTGCCGTATTCAGGGAGGCCTTTGCCGGCATGACCGGCAACGCATCCGGCCAATCCTGGTTTGGCCGGATGGGGCTTGGCCTGCCCGTACTGGTTCTGGTTGTCGGCCTGATGGGGATTGTTCATTGCGAGGAGCAGCGCCAGATCAGGGAAACGGCGACCATTGACATGGCGGTTCTTTCTGACGAGCTGCCGCCGGCGGCTTATACGGATATCGGTTTTAAGGCCTATCTCGAGCGCCACGGGGCTTAAATGGGATGGTTTCGCCATCGGGCGCGGTTTTTTCTTTTTGCTGTCATTGCCTTTCTGGTACTGGTAGTGGTGGCTGTCGGCGTTATCAGGGTAGTTTATCCGGAGCTGAATTTGGCCGAAGCGGTCGGTTTTGCGGATGACGACAAGCCCGCCACTTTCAAGACAAAACCCCACTGGAAACAGCTGACGGCAGAGCAGAGAGAGGCCCTTTTCCCGCTTGAAAAAGAGTGGGACAGGATTTCGCATTCGCGCAAGAAAAAATGGCTCGAAATCGCCCAGCGGATGCAAAAGCTGTCGCCGGAAGAAAAAAAGCGTTTTCAGGAGCGGCTCAGGGTATGGGTTAACCTGACGCCGGAAGAACGCAAGGAAGCCCGGCAGAATTATCTTGATGCCAAAAAGCTGGGCGTCAAGGACAAGTCGCTTCAGTGGCTGGAATACCAGAATCTGCCGGAAGAAGAGAAAAAAGCATTGGCCGCCAAAGCGCGTAAAAAACGCCGCGTAGCAGACCAGAAACCGTCAGGTGAAGCGTCCGCGCCGGTTGTGACGCCGCAGCCGGTCGAGAAGCCCCGGTCGCCGGAAAAAACCAAAGAGGAATCTTCTCCTGACTACTGGAAATGAACACAACCCGGATATCCTGCCGGAAAATGTGTCGCCTTCTCTTCTTCTCTTGCTAAAGTCGATTTTGTCTAAAGCATTTCCTGGACATTTTTATGCATCGCCGTCCTTTTCAGATGCGGCTTTGGCGGCTTCTTCAATGCGTTTTTTGCGGGTTTCTTTGGGCGAAGCGGCAAGCGGACGGTAAATTTCGATGCGGTCGTTTTCCTGCACAGGCGTATCCAGTGGCCTGATTTCGCTGAAGATGCCGACCTGGCCGTCAACGAGCCGGGCGTTTTTAGCGACTTTCTGGATGCCGCTGACTTCAAAAACATCGCGGATGGTGGTGCCGGGTTTGACATTGACGGTCAGGACGACGGAAACATCCGGCCCGGCATAGCTGATCTGCACCGGAAAGAGGCCGTTGTTTTTAGGCGACCGGCGGATAAGGGATGGGGCGCGTTTGGGTTTAACCATATACCGTCCTTGCCCGCTGGTGGAATGAATCGACTAGCGTGATGGAAACCATGTCAAAAATCGGACTCAGTATTTTTTCGAAGAGTTTATTGGAAAATTCGTAGTTCAGTTCCAGGTCAACCCGGCTTCTGCCTTCGGGCAGTGGCGTAAAGGTCCATTTGCCGTCAAGGTGCCTGAAAGGGCCTTTTTCCAGGTTCATGGTAATGGATTCTGGTGCGATATGGTAGTTCCTGGTCGTAAAACGGTGCTTCAATCCATGAAAATCGATCAGCATGGTCGCCAGCACGGTTTGTGCCTGGCTGCAGCGTTCGATCAGCGTTTGGGCGCACCAGGGCAGAAAATCCGGGTATTGTTCGACATTCTCAACCAGGGCATACATTTTTTCTGCACTGTAACCAACGATGGCTGTTTTGTGTACACTTTTCATGAAAAAGGCTTTGTTTTTTTTTAATGCTTTGTTTTGATAGAATCACTTTTTCTATTGATGTGAGAATCAGGTTCGACCATGACTATAACCGATAATAAAAAAGCCTTTCATGATTATTTTATCGAAGAGCGCTTTGAGGCGGGTATTGTCCTGGAAGGCTGGGAAGTCAAGTCCATTCGCGCCGGGCGCATACAGTTGAAGGAAGCCTATGTCATTGTGCGTAACGGGGAAATATTCCTTTTCGGCGCGCATATCAGCCCGCTGCCGACGGCCTCAACCCATATCCAGCCGGATCCGGTTCGCACCCGCAAGCTGTTGCTGCACGGATCAGAAATCAGCAAGCTGATCGGCAAGGTTGAACGGGCCGGGTATACGCTGGTTCCGCTGAACCTCCACTATCTGCGTGGCCGCATCAAATGTGAAGTCGGGCTGGCCAAAGGCAAGAAACAGTACGACAAGCGCGATACGATCAAGGATCGCGACTGGCAGCGAGAACAGCAGAGGATCATGAAGCAGAACAAGTACTAAATCCCCTTTAATCAGCGGTTCTTATCTTGCCTCGTTCATCCACGCCATCTGGATGGCTTCCAGAATACGTTCATTTGACCTGCCGGGGTCGTCGTCAAATGCTTCCAGTTCGCATACCCACCTGTGCAGGTCGGTAAAACGCACGGTGATCGGATCAATATCCGGGAACTTGTCGTAAAGGTCTTCTGCAATGCGGAGAGTGTCTGTCCATTTCATTACGGTTTTTCCCGGACGCGGTTGACGGAGTAACGCGGAATTTCCACGACCAGGTCTTCCTGCCCGATTTTTGCCTGGCAGGAAAGGCGGGAGACATCTTCAAGTCCCCAGGCGCGATCCAGCATGTCTTCTTCTCTTTCCGAAATGCGAGAAAGGGAATCAAATCCCTTCCGGATAACGACATGGCAGGTAGCGCAGGCATTGCATTTGCCGCAGGCATGGTCGATTTCAACGTGGTTGTCGAGCAGGGCGTCGCACAGGGACTGGCCTTCGGGGGCGTCAAATTCGGTGCCTTCGGGGCAGAGCGTTTCATGGGGCAGGACAACAATGCGGGGCATGTTTTTCTCCGTGTGGGTGAATCAGGCAATTTCGTTGACGGATTTGCCCGCCAGTGCTTTCTGGATATTGCGGTTCATGCGCCGCGCGGCAAAGGCTTCGGTTCCTTTGGCAAGCGCCTCAACCCGTGCATGGATAATGGCAGGATCTTCGCTCCCGGAAAGGTCTTCCATGTCCGAGAGCAGGGTTTCGATTTGCTGGTGTTCGTCATTTGCCAGCAGGTCTGCGTCACTTTCCAGAGCTGAACGGGTGGCATTGATGATGCGTTCGGCTTCCAGCTTTGCCTCGCGCAGCATGCGTTCTACCATGTCGGTTTCGGCGGATTTGCCGGATTCTTCGAGCATGCGGGCAATTTCCGTATCCGTCAGGCCGTAGGAGGGTTTAACGACAATGGATGCTTCGATATTGGCATGCATTTCCTTTGCCGAAACGGACAAAAGGCCGTCGGCATCCACCTGGTAGGTAATGCGGATACGTGGCATGCCTGCTGGCATGGGCGGGATGCCACGCAGCTCGAAACGCGCCAGGGAACGGCAGTCGCTGACCAGTTCACGTTCTCCCTGGAGCACATGGACAGCCATTGCTGTCTGGCCATCCCTGAATGTGGTGAATTCCTGTGCAAAGGTGCAGGGGATCGTCGAATTGCGGGGAATGATTTTTTCAACCAGTTCACCCATTGTTTCCACACCCAACGAAAGCGGGGTGACATCTAAAAGCAGCCAGTCGTCTCCGGGTGAGCGGTTGCCCACCAGCAGGTTTGCCTGCATGGACGCGCCCAGTGCCACGACTTTTTCCGGATCAATGTTGGCGTATGGCGTCTTGCCAAAAAGTTTCTGCACTTCGCGGCGGATATGCGGCATGCGGGTCGCGCCGCCGATAAGGACAATGCCCTGCACGTCTTCCGGCGCAAGGTGCGCCAGATGAAGCGCTTCCCTTGTTAATTGCGCTGTCTTGCAGACAAGGTGGTGCGTCATGGCCTCAAAAGTTTCTGCTGTGATTTCGAGGTGGATTTCCTCGCCGGACAAAAGCGTCACATCCAGCGTGGTGCGAACGCGCGAGGAGAGTCGTTCCTTGGCTTCCCTTGCTTTTTGCATCAGGGTACGGGTATCTTCGGGCGAAAGGGGTTTCAGTTCGGCTTGTTCGATGATCCAGCAGAAAAGGCGGTGGTCGAAGTCGTCGCCGCCCAGAGCCGAATCGCCGCCGGTTGCCAGCACTTCAAATACCCCGCGCGAGAGGCGGAGGATCGAAATGTCGAAAGTACCGCCGCCCAGGTCGTAGGCGGCATAAATGCCTTCAGATGCGTTATCCAGGCCGTAGGCAATAGCGGCTGCCGTGGGTTCGCTCAACAGGCGCAGGACATGGATGCCCGCCAGCTTTGCCGCGTCTTTCGTGGCCTGCCTGTGCGCATCGTCAAAATAGGCGGGAACGGTAATCACCGCGCCAGCCAGGTCGTCACCCAGCGCATCTTCAGCGCGCTGCCGGAGCGTTGCCAGGATTTCCGCCGATATTTCAACGGGGCTTTTTGTTCCGGCAACCGTGTTGATCTGCACCATGCCTGGCTGGTCAACAAAGTCGTATGGCATGTTTTCGATATGGGCAATATCGCCCATGCCGCGCCCCATCAGCCGTTTGACCGAGACAACGGTGTTTTTTGGGTCAATCGCCTGCGATGCCAGAGCGGTATAGCCGATTTTGGCATATCCTTGTGGCAGGTAATGCACAACGGAAGGCAAAAGTACCCGGCCTTCTTCATCGGCCAGGACTTCGGGAATGCTGTTTCTGACGGTGGCGACCAGTGAATGCGTCGTGCCCAGGTCGATGCCGGCGGCCAGTTTGTGCTGGTGCGGCGCATGGGACATACCGGGTTCGGATATCTGGAGAAGTGCCATGATAAGGTTCAGTCTGTTTTATCGAGTCCGTCAAAGGCAAAGCTGATTTCATCGCCGAATTTTTGCAGGAACATCATCTTCCGGACTTCCTGGATGGCAATGTCAAAGTGGTTCCGGTTCAGTTCCTGCTCAATGATATCCATCTGCTCTTTGGAGCGCTCACGCAGGCGCGTCCCCAGTTCTTCGAGCAATTCGAGGTTTTTTTCAATGCGGGCATTGTCAAGATGTTCCCGCCATTCGATCTGCTCGAAAATAAAGTCGGGCGGCATGGAGGGGCTCGACTGGGTATCAAGCGGAAAACCTTTGAGACTGCACAGGTAGGCTGCCCGCCTGACCGGGTTTCTCAGCGTTTGGTAAGCGTCATTGGCAAGGGATGCCCATTGCAGGGCCGCACGCCTGTCCGATTCCGGCGCATTGACGAAACGGTCCGGGTGCACCAGGTTCTGGATTTCACGATAGGCGGTATCCAGCGCCTGCCGATCCAGGGCAAACTGTTCCGGCAGCCTGAAAAGGGCGAAGTGGTTCTGCATATCCTGCCAGTTATACCCTGAAGCTGTTGCCGCAGCCGCAGGTATCCTTGACATTGGGATTGTAAAAACGGAATCCCTCGTTTAAGCCCTCGCGCGCGTAATCCAGTTCGGTGCCGTCTACATAGGGCAGGCTTTTCGCATCAACAAAAACCTTCACACCCAGGGACTCGAAGACCAGATCATCCGTTGTTGCCTCATCCACGTATTCCAGCTTGTAGGCCATGCCTGAACAGCCGGTCGTTTGCACGCCGAAGCGCAAACCGATTCCCTTGCCGCGTTTTTCCAGGAAGCGGCTGACGTGTCTTGCGGCTTTTTCTGTCAAGGTGATTGCCATGTCGAAACTCCTTTGAAACGGGGTTATGCCTTTTTCGTGTGGCGCTGGCGGTAGTCGTCCACAGCGGCCTTGATGGCGTCTTCCGCCAGGATGGAGCAGTGGATTTTGACTGGCGGCAGCGCCAGCTCTTCGGCAATTTCCGAATTCTTGATCGCCAGTGCCTCGTCCAGCGTTTTGCCCTTGACCCATTCCGTTACGAGTGAGCTTGACGCAATGGCCGAACCGCAGCCATAGGTCTTGAAGCGGGCATCCTCAATCAGGCCGTCTTCGCTGACCTTGATCTGCAATTTCATCACATCGCCGCAGGCGGGCGCGCCGACCATGCCCGTGCCGACCGTTTCGTCATCCTTGTCGAAAGCGCCGACGTTGCGCGGATTTTCGTAATGATCCAGAACTTTTTCCGAGTAATTCATGTGTCGCTCCGTGTTGGCTTTTTAATGGGCGGCGGCCCACTGGATAGTGGAGAGATCCACGCCGTCCTTGTACATATCCCATAAAGGCGAGAGGGCGCGCAGCCGGGCAACCTGCTCCGTAATCAGGCAGATGGCGTAGTCGATTTCCGCTTCGGTCGTAAAGCGCCCAATGGTAAAGCGAATCGAGCTGTGCGCCAGTTCATCGCTTCGGCCCAGCGCGCGCAGGACATACGATGGCTCCAGCGTTGCCGACGTACAGGCCGAACCCGAAGAAACCGCCAGCCCCTTCATCGCCATCATGAGCGACTCGCCCTCGATATAGTTGAAGCTGACATTCAGGTTGTGCGGGATGCGGTGCGTCATATCGCCGTTAAAGACGGTTGCCTCGATTTTTGCCAGTCCCTGCGCCATGCGGTCGGCAAGCACCCGGATACGGGCGATTTCCTCGTGCATTTCGGCTTTGGCGATCCGGAAAGCTTCGCCCATGCCCGCAATCTGGTGGGTTGCCAGCGTACCGGAGCGCAGGCCGCGCTCATGGCCGCCGCCGTGCATCTGGGCTTCCAGGCGGATGCGGGGACGGCGGCGCACAAAAAGGGCGCCGATGCCTTTGGGGCCATAAACCTTGTGCGCTGTCAGGGTCAACAGGTCAACCTTCGCTTTTTGCATGTCGATATCCAGCCTGCCTGCGGCCTGGGCGGCGTCGCAATGGAAAATAATGCCTTTTCCCCGGCAGAGTTCGCCGATTTCGGCAATCGGCTGGACAACGCCGATTTCATTGTTGACCCACATCACCGACACCAGGATGGTATCGGGGCGGATGGCTTTTTCCAGTTGTTCCAGCGTAATCAGGCCGTTTTCCTGTGGATCCAGATAAGTGGCTTCAAAGCCCTGGCGTTCCAGTTCCTGCACGGTATCCAGCACGGATTTGTGTTCCGTGTTGACGGTAATAATATGCCTGCCCCGTTTCTGGTAAAAGTGGGCAGCGCCTTTTAAGGCAAGGTTGTTGCTTTCCGTTGCGCCGGATGTCCAGACAATTTCACGCGGATCGGCATTGATAAGTGCTGCCACATGGCTCCGGGCTTCCTCTACCGCTTTTTCCGCTTCCCATCCATACATATGGCTGCGGGATGCCGCATTGCCGAACTGCTCATATAGATAGGGGATCATTTTGTCCGCAACCCGTGGATCAACCGGCGTGGTGGCAGAATAGTCCATGTAAACAGGACGGATGTCCCCTGTGGCGATATCCGGCAAAATGATGCTGCATGCGGTTTCGTTTACAGATGTGCTCATGTCTTGTCCTTTACTCGCCCTGAAATACAACAGCCTGATTGATGGCAGAAGCAGAAGGCATCTGCCTGTGCTTTTTCCCGGCCAGTTCGTCAAGCGAGACCGATTCCAGATAGGCCACAATCCGCTCGTTTAAGCTGGCCCACAGGTTGTGCGTAATGCATTCAATATTGCCTTTGGCGCTTTGCTGGCAGTTGCCGTTGCCCTGGCAGCGGGTCACATCCAGTGGCTCATCCACGGCAAAGACAATATCGGCAACCGAGATATCTTCCGGGTTGCGCGACAGACGATACCCGCCGCCCGGCCCCCGTATGGATTTGACCAGGTCACGCCTGCGCAGCTTGCTGAAAAGCTGCTCCAGGTAGGCAACCGAAATATCCTGGCGTTCACTGATACTGGCAAGGGTCACCGGCCCGCTGTTTTCATTGCGGGTCAGGTCAATCATTGCGTTGACGGCAAAACGCCCTTTCGTGGTAAGACGCATAACGGTTTTCAGGTTAATGTTTTAAGCAGGGATGCATAATACTTGAATTATTTACTCAAGTATAGCAAAAGTGGAAAAATTCTGCTGGAGGGGGTGCCGGATGGAAAGCGTTTCATCATCCGGGTGAAAAAAAGACGGGGCGCACGTTGATAGTATCCCATGTCAGGCTATTTTCAGCCTTTCCCGTATGGTTTTTCTCGCGCCTCAAGCCGCCTGTATTGCCGGACTGTTGTAAACAAGCCACAAAATAGCCAGCCCCAGGGCTGTTTATGGAATTTTTATGCGCCTCTCGCATAAGAACGAGGGCTTTCAAAGCCCCGTCAACCCTTGTTCCTTCCGATTTGCCACAGTCTTAGTAATCCGGTTGCAAGGGCTCGGTGGCGAAAAAGCAGATAGTTTCAATATTGTTGGCGCTATCGCGTCTTTCTTCATATCCAGAAAAAGGGCAAGAAAACCGATGCCTTTTCCATTCAATAGAAGATGCAGTGGAGTGCATCCTAACGTGAAAATTGTGTCCAGTAAAGCGCAAATTGACGGGATTCTATCTGCAACCGGATTACTAAAAATGACGCAAACGCCTTCTGTAGAAACCATTTAAATCGCCTCCCGATGGGATTTTGGGTATACGCCAGAAGGCGGATGCGATATCGAAAAGAGGGAATCCGGTGTGGAATTTGTTTTCCTTTCAGATGCGATAACGGTGTTTGAGCGAAGTATTGGGCACGGCGCAGTTGATGACGGCACGAATGAGGTGGCAAATACAACAGGCGGTTTGGCTGGAAAAAGCCCGGAATTATTCCAACATAACGAGAGAACTGGAGAGAAAAAATGAAGAATTTGAAGATTGGGGCGCGGCTGTACATGGGTTTTATTACCCTGATAATGCTGATGGCAATTATGGCTGGCATGGGTATTTATGAATTGTCCAATATTGGCGGGCAGACCCAGTCGCTGATGAAAGATGCCGTTGGCATTGAGCGTCTGGCGCGGGAACTGGCACGAGAGGTATCTGTCCATTCCCAGTTGACCTATGCCGGCGGTATGAGTGACAACGCGCAGGATATCAAATACTACGAGAGCGAGGCTGCCAAGGTTACCGTTGCCATCAACAAAACGCTCAAAAATATCGAATCGCAAAGCCTGAACGATGAAGAAAAAGCTTTTCTTAGGGATTTCCTGGAGAAGCGGGCAGTCTATCGTTCGGCCACTGAAGAGGTAGACAAGCTCAATGCCGTGGGCGATATGAAAGGCGGTCGCGAGGTGGCGGTGCAAAAGCTGCTGCCAGCACGGGACGCTTACATTACCTCGGTGGACAAATTCCGGGATTACGAGATTCGGGATTCCGAGCAAAAGGCGGATGTCGTGTACGGCATTATTGCCCTGGCGCGCAATGTCATGATCGGCCTTCTGGGCGCTGGTATCCTGGTTGGCATGGTAGTTGCGTGGCGCCTGACGGTAGGTATTACCCGTCCGCTGAACGAGGCCGTCCATATTGCCGAAGTGGTCGCATCGGGTGACCTGACCAGCCGGATCGACGTGAGAAGCACCGATGAGACCGGCCAACTCATGCAAGCGATG
>JAVBTJ010000097.1:0-26965 GCA_031556215.1 Oxalobacter sp. | reverse complement strand
TATCGGAACTGCTGGAAAAGGATGCGCAACTGATTTTGCCGACCATGATCATGAACCGGATGCCGGTTTTTGCGCAGATCATGTTTTTCGGTGCGCTGCTTTCTGCCATCAAGAGCTGCGCCAGCGCGACCCTGCTTGCGCCGTCCGTTACCTTTTCTGAAAATGTGCTGAAAGAATGCATGCCCGATATGAGCGACAAGCAGTCGCTTTTCATGATGCGGATGGTTGTGCTGGTTTTTGCGGCGGTTATCACCGGTTTTGCGATAAGTTCGAATTCCAGTATTTTCCAGATGGTTGAAAATTCCTACAAGGTGACGCTTGTCGCGGCCTTTGTGCCGCTTGTTGCCGGGTTTTACTGGAAGCGGGCGAACAGCCGGGGAGCGCTTGTTTCCATCATCATGGGGCTGGCAACGTGGATCTGCCTGGAGATGATTGATCCGGAAGGCCTGGTGCCGCCGCAGCTGGCAGGGCTTGTCATGTCGATCGTCGGCATGGCAGTCGGCTCGCTTCTTTACAAGTCGCCCCGGGCCGATATGTCAGATGGCGGGCAGGTGGCCGTATAAATATGAAAAACGATTTATAATAGAAAGTTTCCGGATTGATTGGAGTAAAAATATGCCTATTTATGCCTATTGCTGCGAAGAATGCGGGCATGCAAAGGATGTGCTGCAAAAGCTGTCTGATGCGCCGCTGACAAAATGCCCTTCCTGCGGCAAGGAGCGCTTTAAAAAACAATTGACCGCTGCCAGCGTCAATACCAGTGCGGCAGGAACGTCGACAACGATCTCCTCGCCCTGTTCCGCCTGCCCGATGGGGCACAACGGGCCTTGCGGTTAAGCGGCCTTGCCGCCTGAACAGGCCATACTTCTCATTCATTGAATAACAGATAAATTGATAGGCAAAAACATGTCGATGCGAACAAACTATTGCGGCCTCACGACAGAGGCGCTGATGGGCCAGACGGTCAGTCTTTGTGGCTGGGTACACAGAAGACGGGATCATGGCGGGATTATCTTTATCGACCTGCGTGACCGTGAAGGCATGGTGCAGGTTGTGTGTGACCCGGACAGGCCAAATGTGTTTGCAACGGCTGAGTCGATCCGCAATGAGTATTGCGTCCGGGTTACCGGCATTGTCCGTGAACGTCCGGCAGGCACGGTTAACCCGAACCTGATTTCCGGCAAGGTGGAAGTGTTCTGCGAAGAACTGGAAATCCTGAGCGCATCGGTTACGCCGCCTTTCATGCTGGATGACGAGCATCTTTCCGAGACGACCCGGCTGACGCATCGCGTCCTGGATCTGCGCCGCCCGCCGATGCAGTACAACCTGCGCTTGCGCTACAAGGTCACGATGGAAGTTCGCAAGTTCCTGGATGAAAACGGTTTTATCGATATTGAGACGCCGATGCTGACCCGTTCCACGCCGGAGGGCGCGCGTGACTACCTGGTGCCATCCCGTGTGAATGCAGGGGAATTCTATGCCTTGCCGCAGTCGCCGCAGCTTTTCAAGCAGTTGCTGATGGTTTCCGGTTTTGATCGTTATTACCAGATAACCAAGTGTTTCCGTGATGAAGACCTGCGTGCGGATCGCCAGCCGGAATTCACGCAGATTGACTGCGAAACGTCTTTCATGAGCGAGCAGGAAATTCGCGACTTGTTTGAGAATATGCTGCGGATTGTCTTCAAAAATGCGATCAGTACCGATTTGCCTGCGCCTTTCCCGGTCATGCCGCATTCGGAGGCGATGGCGCGTTTTGGTTCGGACAAGCCTGACCTGCGCGTGAAACTGGAACTGACGGAACTGACGGAGGTGATGAAAAACGTTGAGTTCAAGGTGTTCAGTTCGGCGGCCAATCTGCCCAATGGCCGTGTTGTTGCCCTTCTGGTGCCGGGGGGCGCCAAAGAGGGGGCGGACATGCCGCGTTCGGAAATTGATGCCTATACGCAGTTTGTCGCGATTTACGGCGCCAAGGGGCTGGCTTACATTCGCGTCAACGACAAGGAAAAAGGCAGTGCCGGCCTGCAGTCGCCTATCGTGAAAAACCTGAGCGACGAGGCATTGACGCAGATACTGGCGCGTACCGGCGCCCAAAATGGCGACTTGATTTTCTTCGGTGCTGACAAGGCTCGTGTGGTGAATGATGCGATGGGTGCCTTGCGCGTCAAAATCGGCCATTCTGAATTCGGGCAGAAAAACGGCCTGCTTGAAGAGGGCTGGAAACCGCTGTGGGTCGTGGATTTCCCGATGTTTGAACATGACGAGGAAGCCAACCGCTGGACGGCCATGCACCATCCGTTTACCGCACCCAAAGACGGGCATGAGAATTACCTGGAAACCGACCCGGGCCGTTGCCTTGCCAAGGCTTACGACATGGTGCTCAATGGCTGGGAGCTTGGTGGCGGTTCTGTCCGTATTCACCGGCAGGATATCCAGACCAAGGTGTTCCGTGCACTGAAGATTGATGACGAAGAGGCTGGCGAAAAATTCGGTTTCCTGCTGGATGCGCTGCAATATGGCGCGCCTCCGCACGGCGGGTTGGCTTTCGGGCTGGATCGTATTGTGACGCTCATGACCGGTTCCGAGTCAATTCGCGATGTGATTGCGTTCCCGAAAACCCAGCGCGCGCAGGATCTGTTGACGCAGGCGCCATCGCCGGTGAGTGAGCGCCAACTCCAGGAACTGCATATCCGTCTTCGCCAGACAGAACAGCCCAAGACGGCCTGAGTCAACAAAGCAACCGCCGGGCGGGACATGCCGACATACAAGATACCGGAATCCGTGCTCGTTGTGATCTACAGCAGCGAGCTGGATGTCCTCCTGATCGAACGGGCGGATAATCCGGGATTCTGGCAGTCTGTCACGGGGTCAAGGGCTTCGCCTGAAGAGGCGCTTTCCAGGACTGCCGCCCGGGAAGTCGGTGAAGAGACTGGTATCCAGCTTGTTCCGTCCTTTTCCGGGCTGGCGGCTGGCGGGAATGTGGTTTTGCAGGAAAACCTGCACGACTGGCAGATAACCAATCGTTATGAAATTTATCCTGCCTGGCGGCATCGCTTTGCGCCGGGGGTGACCATGAATACAGAGCATGTTTTTGGCCTGTATGTGCCAAGGGATATCCCTGTCTTGCTGGCACCGCGCGAGCATTTGCGGTATGCCTGGCTGCCGTACCTGGAAGCGGCGGATAAATGCTTTTCTTCATCAAACGCCGAGGCTATCTTGCAATTGCCGGCAAGAATACGTTCCCAAGGAACGCCTTAATCAGCGGTTCCCTGATAAAAAATGCCGGACTTTGATATGTCCGGCATTTTTATTGGATGGGCAGGAGATTACTTGACCTTGGCTTTGTCGCGCAGGGTTTTGGCGTAAGTTTCCCACTTCTGTTCCTGGATACGCTGGGTCAGGCCCGGCTTCAGTTCTTCCATCGTCGGGAATTTCAGCGGGCGGACATCTTCCACCATGATGACGTGATAACCGAAGTTGGTCTGAACCGGCTTTTGCGTATATTCGCCTTTTTTCAGCTTGACGAGTGCCTGTGCGAAGGAATCGACATAGACGTTCGGCGCGCTCCATCCCAGATCACCCCCTTTGGCGGCGGATGGCGTATCCGTTGATTTTTCTTTGGCGATGGCATCGAATTTGTCGCCGTTTTTCAGTTGCTCGATAATCGCTACGGCTTCGCCATCAGATTTGACCAGGATATGGGCAACCTGGTATTCCGTATCGCCAGCCTGGGCTTTCAACTGGTCATATGCCTGCTTGACTTCAGCATCGCTGACCGGGTTTTTGCTGACAAAGTCACTCATCAACGCACGAACCAGGATGTTCCTGCGGGCGATTTCCGTCTGGATTTTGACGGCGGGCAGAGCGTTCATTTTTTTCTTTTCGGCTTCCTGCACGAGGACTTCGCGCATCACCAGAGTTTCTTTCACGTTTGCGCGCAGTTCCGGCGTATCCGGCTGTCCCTGCTGTACCATTTCACCGACGATGGCATTGACATGCGAGGCTGGAATCGGTTTTCCGTTAACAACGGCGGCATTTTGCGCAAATGCCGGTAAACTGGCCAGGGCGACAAGGGAAAGCAGAATTCGGGTTGTTTTTTTCATGGTACTCAATCCTGAAAAATAAGATCAGACCATCTTGCATAAATTCGGTCAGATCCGGGTTGTTCAATACATCCGGGCGGTGCCTGGAGTGTTGCTGACAGCACAGTAGCATATTCTGCATTTAAAAGGCGAAATTTTGAACGCGACAGGTTTTTTTTCCAAAATGCGATAAGCTTTGTCCGGAAAAACAAAAAAGGTGTTCAATTTGATGAAAATAGATATCCGGCACATCCGATGGCGTTTTGCCCTGCTTTTGCTTTGTCTCCTCTGCCTGAAGGCATACGCGGCTGATCCGGGCAAAGTGCTTCGTACTGTTTTTCCGGCGCCAGAAACGGGGTTTGATCCGGCCGTGGCGCATGATCTTTACTCGTCACAGGTGATCCGCTCCATTTATGAGCCGCTTTATGCCTATGATTACCTGGCAAGGCCGGTACGGTTGGTGCCGCTGACTGCCGAAGGGATGCCCAAAGTCAGTGATGGCGGGAAAACCTATACCATCAAGGTGAGAAAAGGCATTTTTTTTGCCGACGATGCGGCATTTGGCGGCAGGCCACGTGAACTGACGGCGGCGGATTTTGCCTATGCCATCAAGCGGCTGGCTGACCCGAATGTCCGCTCGGCCTGGAGCTGGCTGGTTGAGGACAAGGTTGTCGGGCTGGATCAATGGGCAAAAAACCTTGACCGTGCAGGACGTCCTGATTACAGCCGGGCGGTCAGGGGGCTGGAGGTGCCGGATCGTTATACCCTGCGGATTCGCCTGAAAAAGCCGGATTACAATTTTACCCATATCCTGGCGCATTACCCATCCTGCGCTGTGGCGTGGGAGGTGGTGGAAAAATACGGGGATGCCGGTACCCACATCATGGCAAATCCGGTTGGAACCGGCCCCTATACGTTATCCGAGTGGAAGCGCGGTTCCCGGATCGTGTTGCTGGCCAATCCCGGTTTCAGGAATTTTGTCTGGGATTTTGCGGCGGGAGGTGACCCGGAAGATGCCCGTATTGTCGAAAAAATGCAGGGAAAATCCATGCCGCAGATCGGCAGGGTGGAAATCAGCGTGATCCCGGAAGACCAGTCGCGCTGGCTGGCTTTCCAGAGTGGCGAAGTGGATATGTTCAATCTGGATGGCCCATTGGCGCCCAAAGCGCTGGACAATGGCAGGCTGCGTCCGGAGTTGCTTGTCCGGGGTGTGCAGTTGTCGCGGACAATTGATGCTGAACTGAGCCATTATTATTTCAACATGCAAAACCCGGTTCTGGGCGGCATGGAAAAGGAAAAAATTGCCCTGCGCCGCGCGATAAGCATGGCGCATAACGTGGATGAGGAGATCCGGGTTGTCTGGAACGGCGAGGCGGTTCCGCTTGAATATCCCATTCCGCCGGGCGTGGTGGGCCATGATCCGGCTTACCGGAGCAGCGTGAAATACGACCCGGCTGTTGCCAATGCCCTTCTGGATCGGTTTGGTTACAAAAAGGGGGCAGATGGTTGGCGCCGACAGCCTGACGGTAGTGCGCTGGAAATTGTTTTTTCGGCAAGGGCGGATTCCACCGGGCAGCAGCAAAGTGAGATGTGGAAGAAGACCTTTGATTCGCTCGGCATTCGCATGAAGAGCGACAGGCGGCTTTTCCCTGACCTGCTCAAGGCGGAAAAGCAGTGCCAGTTGATGATGCGAACCAGTCCGTGGATTGCGGATTATCCGGACGGCGATAATTTCATGCAGCTTTTTTATGGCCCCCATGTCGGGCAGAGCAATAACGGCTGCATGAAAATCCCGGAATATGATGCCCTGTACGAGCTGTCAGTGACTTTGCCCGATGGCGAAAAGCGGAATGCGCTTTACCATAAAATGACGCGTATCCTGGAAGTGTATGCCCCGACCCGGATCGGCTATGCGCGGTACCGCAACATGCTGCTTCATTCCCATATCGTGGGCTACAAGAAGCATCCGGTCATGTATAACGAATGGATTTACATGGATATGGAGCGCAAGTGAAACTCCTTAAAGAACCGCTGATAAACGGCTTTTGCGAACGAATTGCGGCGTTCTCCGGTGCTCGCAACTTCGTCTACCGCAAGATATGCCTCAATTACTGCGCTCCGTGCGCCTTGCTCCTCATCTCGCAAAAGCCGTTTATCAGCGGTTCCCTGAACGCAAGTGGTGCGTTTACCTTTAAAATCGAGGGTTTGAGGGATCACCCCCGTAATTGGATGACATGATGAAAAAGACCTTTCCCGCTTCTTTTGCCGCGTTGCTGCTGGTGTCGGGTATCCTTTCGCAGCCCGCTTTCGCGGAGTCAGCGCGAACAACCGTTTCTGTCATGAGCGCGGAAGAAATCAGCGCCTTGTGCACACAGGGCCAGGAGGATTGGAAGCAACGCGTGGCCCGGATGGAAGCTATCCCGGCATACACATCGGAAGGCTCCATCCAGTTTGTCGAAGAGTGGAATCGCTTGTTGATGGCGCTGGATGACGTGCATGGCCCGGTTTATCTCCTTTCCCAGGTTTCGCCGGACGAGGGGGTGCGCAGCAGCGCGGAAGCCTGCGATACCCGGATACGGGCATTCAATACGGATTTGTACCTGAACCAGAAGCTGTATGCGAATGTCCGGCGTACCCGCACGACAGACAATGTGGAAAGGAAGCTCCGCAAGGATGTCCTCAGCGATTTCGAGGATGCCGGGATTGCCCTGATTGCCAAAAAACAGAACCGGATGCGTGAAATCCGGATTCGGCTGGACGCCATCCAGCAGGAATTTTCCCGCAATATCCGGGATAACAAGACGCGGGTGGTTTTCTCGCCGGAACAAATGAAAGGCCTGCCGGAGGATTATCTCGCCGGACTCAAACGCGACAGCGGCGGCAATTACCTGCTCGATTTTTCCTATCCTGTCTATGTGCCTTTCATGCGGTATGCGGATGACAGCGAAGCCCGCCGCCAGTACCAGTTTGAGTTTTTGAACAGGGGAACACCGAAAAATCTGGATCTCCTTCAGGAGGCGGTTTCACTGCGTTATGAAATGGCGACGCTGGCCGGTTACCGGAGTTATGCCGACTACAAGCTGCGCCGCCGCATGGCAAAAAAACCAGGGGTTGTCGGGACTTTCCTGGATCAGGTTCAGGACGCGATCCGGGTGGCAGAAGACAAAGAGCTGGACGACCTGCGCCAGTACAAGGCGAACGCACTTGGCGTATCGCCATCCGAGGCGGTTATCGAGCGATGGGATGTGACTTACTGGCAGGAAAAGGTGAGAAAAGAGCGGTTTGATGTCGACCAGAACGATTTGCGCCGCTATTTTCCGACGGATGCTGCCGTAAAGTGGACGCTGGGCCTGTCGGAATCGCTGTACGGCATTACCTTCAAAAAGGCCGATGTTCCTGTCTGGCATGAAGACGTGATGTATTTTGACGTGCATGACAAGGCGACGAAAGCCCGTCTGGGTGGCATCTATCTGGATCTTTTCCCGCGTGAAGGCAAATACGGACATGCCGCCGCTTTCCCGGTGAGGGGGGGCAGTACGCTGGAAGAACGCAAGCCCATATCGGTTCTGGTGACCAATTTCAACCGGGCAGGGCTGGATGGCAATGAACTGGAAACGCTTTTGCATGAGTTTGGCCATGTGCTGCATGGGGTGCTTTCCAAAACCCGTTATATCGAGCAATCCGGTACCAGCGTGGAGCGCGATTTTGTCGAGGCACCCTCGCAGATGTTTGAGGAGTGGGCGCATGCCAAACAGCCGCTGGCGATGCTGCCCCAGTACTGTTCGCCTTCCTGCCCTGTCGTTGATGATGCGCTGTTGAAGCGGATCAACCAGGCAAGAAAATACGGCAAGGGGACGTTTTATGCGCGCCAGTTGCTCTACGCCAGATATGACATGGCGTTATATGACGACCACAAGAAAAATGTGATGGCGCTGTGGGAAGTGATGGAGGGCAAGACGCCATTGGGGTATACCAAAGGCACGCAGTTTCCGGGGCAATTCAACCACACTATCAGCGGGTATGCTGCCGGGTATTACGGTTACCTGTGGTCGGAGGTGCTGGCGCTGGACATGCTTTCGCAATTTGGCGGCAACCTGATGAATCCTGTCATGGGGATGCGTTACAGGAAGGCTATCCTGGAGCGTGGCGGCGAAGCCTATGCGGATGACCTGGTTCGCGCCTTTCTGGGCCGTGCGCCAAACAGCAAGGCGTTTTACCGGGAACTCACCGGGGAAGCCGGGAAATAGATGCCAGCCTACCTGATTCGCCGACTATGGCAAATGATCCCGACCATGCTCGGGGTGTTGCTGCTGGTTTTTTTTCTGTTTAACTGGGTCGGGGGCGACCCGGCCTATATCCTGGCGGGCAAAATTTCCAACCCGGAGCAGATTGCCAATATCCGCAGACAGCTTGGCATTGATGAGCCTTACTATGTCCAGCTCTGGATTTTCATCAAGCAGGTGGCGACCTTTGATTTCGGCAACAGTTGGAGCACCGGCGAGCCGGTTTCCCGGATTATCGTGACTCGCCTGGGGCCGTCACTGACGCTTCTTGTTCCCCTGACGATACTGGAAACGGCCATTGCCATCGGGCTGGCGCTTGCGGTTGCCTATGTGCGTGGCTCCCTGACGGATCGGATGGTGATGATGGTCTGTACCATCGGCATGTCGATCAGTATCCTGGTGTATATCATCGTGTTCCAGTACGGGTTTGCCTACAAGCTCGGGCTTTTCCCTGTACAGGGATGGGGCGACAGCCTGTCGCAGAACCTTTTTTATTATTCCCTTTTGCCCATTATCATTCTGCTGTCGGTGAGCCTGGCGCCCAACCTGCGGCTTTTCAGAACCTTTGTCCTGGACGAGATCGGGCAGGATTATGTCCGGACCGCGCGGGCGAAGGGGTTGGGCGAGGGGCGCATCATGTGGGTGCATGTGCTGCGCAATGCGGCTATCCCGATTATTACCTACGTGATGTCCAATCTGCCCGCGCTTTTGATTGGCGCTTTTCTTGTCGAGCGTTTTTTTTCCATTCCCGGCATCGGGCGGGAAGTCATCCTGGCGGTGGAAAGAAGCGATTTTCCGGTAATCAAGGCGATTACGGTGCTGGTGGCTGCCGCCACCATGCTTTTCAACCTGCTGGCCGACCTGCTTTACCAGAAGGTCGATCCCCGCGTGCAGTTGAGGTAAGTCATGACCGGTACCGGTATGCCCATCTCCCCCGGCTTGTGGGCCATGACATGGAAGCGCTTGCGCTCGGATGGGGTGTCGATGGTGTCGCTGGCGGTGGTCGTGCTTTTTATGGTGATGCTGGCGTTGTCGGCAACCGGCCTGGTCGCCGCGGACTGGGCCGATGAGGTCGGCGTCAGTTATGCGCCTCCTGCTTTTGCTGCTTCCGCCAAGGGAGCTCCGGTTTTGCCGGAGCAGGCTTTACAGGATGTCCGCCCGGAAAATCCGGTTGATCCACTGCGTGATGTCATCCGCCAACTGCGTGCGGAGATGGCCGATCGGTCGCAGGCCGTGCCGCAAAAGGATTATGGCATAGCCGATCCGCTGGAAAAGGAGTTGGCTGAAATCCGTGCCGGCATGAAAGAGACCGGCGTAAAAAATGATGCCGGGCGAAAGGAAACGCTGCCTTTTGGCGCGGATAAATGGGGGCATGATATTGTCAGGAAAACGATCAAGGGGGCGGAAACGTCGATTGTTGTCGGCCTGGTTTCTGCCTTGCTTGCGACGGTTATCGGAACGGTACTGGGCGCGTTTTCAGGATATTTCGGGGGAAAGGTTGATGACTTTTTTAACTGGTTTTACAGTATTTTCACGTCCATCCCCTACCTGTTGCTGATTCTGGCGGTCGCAGCGGTTTTGCAGAAAAAAGGCGTTTTGACTATCATCCTGATTCTGGGACTGACGGGCTGGACGGGGGTCTTCCGGCTTGTCAGGGCGGAATACATCCGGCACAAGGAGCGGGAGTATGTCATGGCCGCAGGCAGTATTGGCGCGTCGCACTGGCGGCGCATGTTTTCCCATATCTTTCCGAATGTCAGCCATATTCCGCTGGTTCAGATGTCGATCCTGGTTGTTGGCTTCATCAAGTCGGAAGTCATTTTGAGTTTTCTGGGCTTCGGGGTGCCGGTTGGCGTTGTGTCGTGGGGCAGTATGCTCAATGAAGCCCAGAACGAGCTGATTTTGGGGAAGTGGTGGCAACTGGCTGCGGCAACGCTTGCGATGGCGCTCCTGGTGACGGCATTTTCACTCTTTACGGATGGGCTGCGCGACGCGCTTGATCCGAGACTGAGGGAGGGGTGATGGAAGCAGACGTTACGCCTCTTTTGCGGGTTCGAAACCTCCAGGTGCAGTTCAAGGTGGATAAGCGCACGCTGTTTGAGGCGGTAAAGCATATTTCGTTTGATATTCCCCGTAACCAGACGGTGGCGCTGGTTGGCGAGTCCGGCAGCGGCAAGTCGGTCAGCAGCCTTGCCATCATGGGATTGTTGCCGCCGGAAACCACGCTGATCAATGCAGACGCTGACATTGTTTTCAATGGCATGGACTTGCAGAAAATGTCTGCCCGCGAGCGCCGCAGGCTGTGCGGTACCGATATTTCGATGATTTTCCAGGAGCCGATGTCTTCGCTGAACCCGGTTTTTACGGTGGGTTCCCAGATTACCGAGGTGCTTCGCATCCATATGGGCATGGATGCCAAAGCGGCAAGGCAAAGGGCGATTGAACTTCTGGATGAAGTCGGGATTCCCGAACCGGCAACCCGGGTGGACGCTTATCCCCACCAGCTATCCGGCGGGCAGCAGCAGCGCGTGATGATTGCGATGGCGATTGCCTGCGAGCCACGGCTGTTGATCGCGGACGAGCCGACAACGGCGCTGGACGTGACCATCCAGAAACAGATTATTGACCTGATCCAGGCATTACAGAAATCGCACCAGATGTCCGTGCTTTTCATTACGCATGATTTGCAACTGGTATCGGAAATAGCGGATCAGGTGATTGTGATGCGGCATGGCGAAATCCAGGAAGCGGGAGATGCCGGGCAGATTTTTCTCAAGCCGGCCCATCCGTATACAAAGGCGCTTTTAGCCTGCCGTCCGCCGCTGGATTCCCGTCCCTGGCGTTTGCCGGTGATCGAGGATATCCTGCAGCAGCAGGCGGCGAGTGAGGTGGTTTTAAAACAGCGTGTTCGGGGTTATGTGGAAAGTGAGCGCCCACTTCTGGATGTCCGGCATCTGGGCAAGAGCTTTTTCAGCCGGGAGGGATTTTTTGGCAGAAGGGAATTCCGGGCGGTCAGGGATGTTTCCTTTACCTTGCCAAGAGGGAAGACGCTGGGCGTGGTTGGCGAATCCGGATCGGGCAAGACAACGGTTGGCCTGACGCTTTTGCGCCTGCATGAACCGACAGGCGGGCAGGCTTTTTTTGACGGCCGGGATATATTTGCCATGCCGGAAAAAGAATTTCTGGCATATAAAAGGCGCATCCAGATTGTTTTCCAAAATCCCTTTGCCTCGCTCAATCCGCGTTTTACGGTCGGGCAGATCCTGATGGAGCCTATGCGGATTCACGGTGTTGGCGCCGATGACAGGGAACGTGCGGAACTTGCTTTTCAGTGGCTGGCGCGTGTGGGGCTCGAAGCGGGGGCTTTTTACCGGTATCCCCATGAGTTTTCCGGCGGGCAGCGCCAGCGGATTGCCATTGCGCGCTGCCTGACGCTGCAGCCGGAAGTCCTTGTGTGCGATGAGTCGGTTTCCGCGCTGGATGTTTCCGTGCAGGCGCAGGTACTGAACCTGCTCCAGGATTTGCAGGATGAATTCGGCATCAGCTACCTCTTTATTTCACATGATCTTTCTGTCGTGAAATACATGGCCGACCAAGTGATGGTGATGCAGCATGGTGAAGTCGTCGAAATGGCGGATTCAGATGATATTTACCGGCATCCGGCGCATCCTTATACCCGGACGCTTCTGGATGCGATTCCCCAGGGCCTTTCTTTTTCACGGGGAACGTAGTTTCCCTGCTTTTTTATCAAAATTGTTCCGGAAAGCGGTGAAACATGGCATTGGCAGCAACGATTTTCAAGGCGGAAGTCGATCTTTCCGATATTGATCGCAGTCATTACCAGCATCATGCGCTGACGCTGGCGCGGCATCCTTCCGAGACTTCCGAGCGCATGATGGTGCGGCTTTTCGCCTTCCTGCACCATGCAGAGGGGCAACTGAAATTTGCCAAAGGGCTTTCTGATACCAGTGAGCCGGATTTGTGGCTGAAAGACCTGACAGGACGCACCCTGCTCTGGGTGGAAGCCGGTATGCCGGATGCGCGGCGCCTCACTCAGGTGTCAGGCCGTGCCGACCAGGTTGTTGTGTATGCTTACGGGCGGCAGGCATCCCAATGGTGGAGGCAAACGGAAAAGGCCGTAGCGCGCCTGGCAAACCTGTCGGTTTATCTCTTGCCTGTTCCGGTAACGCAGGATCTGGCGGATATGGCGGCCCGTTCCATGAAAATGGTGTGCTCTATCCAGGATGGGCAGCTTTATCTGACGGCAGACGATAAAACGGTTCATGTTGATTTGCCGTCCTGCCTGGTTCGGGAAGCTTCCCGATGAAGAAAACGCGGCCGTCTTTTCGATGGCCGCGTTTTCTTGGAAGCGATGGATCAGGCCAGGATACGGCGCAGCCAAGCACTGATGTCGTTCAGTTCTTCCATTGAAAGCGTGTGGGTAATCGGGTAATCGTGCCACTCCACGTTGTAATTGAGTTTTCTTAACAGATCATGTGCACTTTCGGCGCGGCTGAAGGGGACGACTTCGTCATGGATGCCGTGCGCGAGGAAAACCGGCGTATCCTGGTTGACTGGGGTGCGGCTCTCCGGAAATTGCTTGATGAGCGGAATGTAGCCGGAAAGGCCGATGACGCCGCCCATTTTTTCCGGGCTGCACAGTGCGGTATGGAGCGCCATGGCACATCCCTGGGAGAAACCGGCCAGGATGATTTTGTCAGAGGGAACGCCGCGCGCTTTTTCCATTTCGACCAGTTGGGAGATCAGGTGCCGGGATTCCTGGACGCCTTCGGCATCTTCAGCGTCGGATGCGTCAAATCCGCCATAGATATCAAACCAGGCTCGCATTTCATAGCCGATATTGGCAGTGACGGGGCGTTCCGGTGCGTGGGGGAAAATAAAACGGATCGGCGGGCAGCCAGCGAGATCAAAATACTGAACCAGCGGGACAAAACTGGAACCGTGGTCGCCAAGACCATGCATCCAGATAATGGAAATTTTGGGATCGTTGCCTGTGTCGACCTGGTTGTAATCCAGTTTAAGTGTGCTCATGGTTTTTCTCTCTGGTTATCGGTTTTTCAAATCTTCTTCACGGTGAAGAGGCTCAGACAGGCTTGTGCTTCGCAGCGTCAGGACGCCATGCCCTGGAAATGGCCTCATTGGTTTTTATGCAGGGGCCTCCAATGAGTTCGATGCAATAAGGGATGGCGGTAAAGATGCCCGGCACGCGCAGCGTGCCGTCCATTTCCCTTACCCCTTCCAGTGTCTGCCGTATGGCGTCGGGCCGACCTGGCAGGTTCAGGATCAGCGTTGCGTGATCGGTTTCTTCACGAATGACGGCCACCTGTCTTGATAATACCGCAGTTGGTACGAAATGCAGACTGATCTGGCGCATTTGTTCTGCCAGACCGGGCATTTCCTTTGTACCGACGGCCAGCGTGGCTTCCGGCGTGACATCGCGCCGGGAGGGGCCTGTGCCGCCAGTGGTGAAAATCAGTGAGCAGCGGTCTTCCTCAACCAGTTCAAGCAGCGTTTTTTCAATCTGTTCTTTTTCATCCGGGATCTGGCGGGTTTCAAACCAGTACGGGCTGGTGATGGCTAAAGAGAGCCATTCGGTCAGCGCCGGGATGCCCTTGTCGACATAGGTGCCGTCATAGGCGCGGTCTGAAATGGAAACCAGGCCGATCGTGATGGTATCCGGATTACGCATCGTCGTTGTCCTCTATCGGTTCCGGCGTTTCGACGGGGCCGGCCTGCAATTGTTTGAGGATCTGGAAAATTTCCCGGTAGGCTTTGGGCGGCTTGTTTTCTGCCTGCTCCTTTCGGGCATTGCGGATCAGGTTGCGCAGGTGCTGTGCATCCATTTTCGGATGGTCGGCCAAAAGCGCGGTCAGTGCAGCATCATTTGCCAGGAGTTTTTCCCGCTGTTTTTCCAGCGCGTGCATGGCGGCGGTTTCGGCTTTGGATTGTCCGCTCCAGCTTTCGATGGCCTTGTTGATCGCGGCGATGTCTTCTTCATCCAGGCCACGCATGATTTTGCCGATAAACTGCAGTTGCCGCCTTTTGCCCTCATGGCTTTTTATCTTGCGGCATTCCTCAATGGCGACTTTGAGATTCTCGGGAAGCGTAATGCGTTTGACGCGGTCGGCGGGGGCTTCCACGAGTTGCTGCCCGACCTTCTGCAAGGCTTCCACGTCGCGTTTTTTCTGGGATTTTGATGGACGGGTGTATTCCTGCTCGAACTCGGCAGACTGAAAACCGTTTGAACCGCGATTTGAATTGGGCATAAGGTGTTCCTTTGAATTGGCTGTTATGATAACAGCCTTAACCTGCCATGAAAAAGGGAAAGATCATGAGTGATTCTGTTTTTGTCCATACCCAGGATCAATTGAAGCAGATAGCTGAGGATGTGCTGCGCTATGCCCGGGAAAAGGGCGCGACGTCTGCCGCAGTCGGGGTGAGTGACGGCAACGGCCTGACGGTTGACGTGCGCAAGGGCAATGTGGAAACCATTGAGCGAAACCAGGACAAGGCCGTGGGCGTGACCGTCTATATCGGCAAGCGTCGGGGCAATGCGACATCAGCGGATTTTTCGGAAAGCGCGTTGCGCGCGACCGTAGAAGCGGCCTACAACATTGCGTCTTTTACGTCTGAAGACGAAAGCGCGGGTTTGCCGGATAAAGACATGATCGAGCGCAATCCGCCTGACCTGAAGCTGTATTATCCCTGGCGGATTACGGCAGATGAGGCGATTGCCATTGCCGAGCGCTGTGAAGCGGCAGCTTTTGAGGTAGACAAAAAAATCACCAACAGCGAGGGCGCAACGGTTGCCGTTCAGCATTCCCATTTCATTGCCGCGGATTCCCAGGGCTTTTTAGGGGGGTATCCTTATTCGCGCCATTCCATTTCGGTTGCGCCGATTGCGGGCAAGGGGGCGGGCATGGAGCGGGACGACTGGTATACCGCATCACGCAACCCGGACAAGCTGGATGCGCCGGAATCGGTTGGACGGATTGCGGCCCAGCGGGCGTTGGCCCGCCTGAATGCGCGCCAGATTGAAACGCAGCGCTGCCCGGTTCTTTTTGAGGCGCCGCTGGCTCTCGGGCTGGCAGGTGCCTTTGTCAATGCGGTTTCCGGTGGCGCGCTGTATCGCAAATCCAGTTTCCTGGTGGATTCACTGGGAAAAAGGGTTTTCCCCGCGCATATCAGCCTCTCTGAAGACCCGCATATCATTGGCGCTGCCGGTTCAGCTCCTTTTGATGATGAGGGTGTAAGGACAACGCAGCGGGATATTGTCAAGGACGGTATCGTCAGGGGGTATTTCCTGTCCTCTTATTCTGCCCGGCGGCTGGGGATGAAAACAACGGGCAATGCTGGTGGCGCGCACAATCTCTTTTTCCGGTCGTTACAGACAAAAAAGGGGGACGATTTTGCCGCCATGCTGAAAAAACTCGATCGGGGACTGGTTGTCACCGACCTGATGGGGCAGGGGGTGAATTATGTGACCGGGGATTATTCCAGGGGCGCATCCGGGTTCTGGGTGGAAAACGGCATTATCCAGTACCCGGTTCACGAAATCACGATTGCGGGCAATCTGAAGGATATGTTTGCCCGGATCGTGGCTGTCGGGGCAGACGTGATTAACCGGGGGGGGCGGGAGTCTGGTTCGATCCTGATTGAAGAGATGATGGTGGCGGGAAATTAAGGTTTTTCGTCCAATTTTGTCTCGTCGCCTTGGCAGACAAGGAAAATCGGCTTTTCGCGAATGGCAGGTTAATGAGTCCTGAGCCTAAAACGCGTTTGTGCAAAGACGGAATCGTAGGGAAAAAGAAGAACAAGAGGAGCGCATGGGTGTTTCATAATGGGTTCTATCAGGCAGCAGGTTGGGTACAGACCGGACGCAAGGCATAATGATTAAGTGCCAACTGCCAGTCATTACGATCAGCATGGTTTTTTGTCCGCCAGGATGCCAGTGGCCAGTTGAGAACCCGGCGAATACCATGAAGGGCGTTGACGATCCATGTCTCACAGCCATCCAGTTCATGCCAGCGTCGAAAACGCCGGGCAAAGGGGGTGTGACGTTTGGCGGCAACTTCCCGGAGAAGGGTGGCGGTGATGGATGGCAGGACTCGTTTGGAAGAGGGTGTCTGGCAAAGCGTGTCGCCTTCCCACCACAAGATGCTGCTGAAAAGTCCTTCCAGCAGATATTGTTTGGGGGTACAGAGAAATCCCTCATCGGCTCCCATTGCCATGACGTGCTGCCGTTGTTCATTCAGCAGCGAAATATCCGGCCCTTTATGCCTGGGATGGATGCGACTGTCAGGCATGCGGCAATGAATCAGGCGTGCTTCAGTTTGTAGTTTCGGTGCAGGGCGAATACGGATCTGGAGTGTGGGGTTCTCCTGTGGGCCGAGCATTTCAATTCGGGGAAACCACATGCCTTCTGTCGGAATCTGCTGCATGGCCAATTGCCAAAAGCGAGAGAGTTTTTTTGCCGGTATGCTGGAAAAAGTTTGGCAACTTGCTGAAAAACGGGTTGCATGCAATTCAGGTGAGCGGGCCATGCCGTGGTTAACCAAAAAGGAGTCTGCGATGAATGCCCGATCCAGTGACTCAGTGACAGGAGTCAGTGTTTCATCATGAGTATATCGATAAAGCATTTGTTGTGGATCATTCATCCCCGTTTCCTGTTGGTGTCCGCTAAAAATCCGTATCGAAAAGGGCCAGAAAAGCCTGTGCCTTGATCCGGGTTTCTTCAAATTCTTCTTCTGGATCAGAAAGAGCGGTAATGGCACCACCCATTCCGAACGAGAATTGACCGCCTGACATGACCAATGTCCTGATGATAATACTCAGATCAACGGCACCGCAAAGCGAAAAATAACCTAGCGTACCAGAATAGATTCCTCTTGGCCCTGCTTCCAGGCGGTCGATAATTTCCAGGGTTCGCCTTTTTGGCGCGCCGGTCATGGAGCCGCCAGGAAAAGCGGCCCTGACACACTGGCAGGAGGATATGCCATCCCGTATTTCGGCAGTGACTGTGCTGACCATCTGGTGTACGGTCTGGTATGACTCAATATCAAAAAGCCGCGGAACATTGACAGAGTCCGGTTTCGCAATTCGTCCCAGGTCATTGCGCACCAGGTCGACAATCATGAGGTTTTCTGCCCGTTCTTTTTCGCTGTTGAGCAGTTCATTTTTGAGTTGTTCATCCTGTACAGGATTGGCTGAACGGGGGCGTGTTCCCTTGATGGGCCTGGATTCGATGATTCTTTCTCGCGAGATGGAAAGGAAGCGCTCTGGTGAACAGCTCAGCACGGCAATCTCGTCTAACTGCAGGTAAGCGCCATAGGGCGCAGGATTGGATTGCCGTAATATACGCCATACATTCCAGGGATCAGTTGAGGTGGTGGCATATGCCATATTGGTCAGACAGATTTCATAGCTTTCTCCTTGTCTCAGGGCTTCCTTGCATTGGGTGATGAGGTCGAGATAGGTTGTTTTGTTGTGCCGCAGTTTTAGCGGCGCATGCAGCGCCAGTTTTTCCGGTAAAGCCGATGAATCTGGCCAGCGATAGCTGGGAGACGTTAGTTTGCTTGTGATTTCAGCCAGCCATGTCCGGGCATATTCTTGTGTGAGGGGATCGCATAATGCCAAAAGCCATGCCTGTTTTTTGTCATGATCGATCACAATTGCCCTGTCACAAAAAAGAAGATATGCGTCCGGAAAAAGCGATGCCGGGCCAGGTGTTTCTTCTGAAAGGGATTTCATTTCATACCCGATATAACCTACCCAGCCCAGTGCAAATGCAAAAGGGGTCTGGGGTGCGCTGATGTGATGTCGCCGCAAATCTTTTTCCAGCCAGTCAAAAAAATCATCCTTGATCACATCTTTTTTTCCAGAGGCGGTTACCAGGATGCGCTGTGTTTGAACATCCGCTTGGGCAATTCGCCCGAGAGGGCCGCTGCTATCGCATAAAATGGAGAAGCGGCCTGTGTCGTATCCGTTGCGGTTGCTGTCGAGCCAGATGGCATGTTTTCCGGGTCTGAAAATCGCGTCAAATAGCGTTTCAGCTGGGATTTCTGATGGAAGTTGCTGGTGCAGGATGGTATAGGAACCGGGCTGTTTTTCCTCCCCGGGGTGGTTTTGCGGCAAGTGAAAGGCCTGTCGCAGATTATTTGGCAGTCCCGGTAATGCAAATGTTTTTTTCTTTTCCCGGGAAAGGCGGGTTATTTCCCTGAAATTGAGCAGAAGGGTTTCTCCATATTCCGTGCAGATGGATTCGGGATGAAACTGTACGCCAAAAAGCGGAAGCGTATGATGAGCAACTGCCATAATAAGGCCATCATCTGACCAGGCAAGCGGCTCCAGTGTTTTCGGCAGATCATAGACGGCCAGAGAGTGGTAACGAACAGCAGAAAAAGGTGAGGGAATATTGCGGAATAGTCTGCACTGATGATGAGTAATCGGCGAGATGCGGCCATGTCGCGGTTCTGGGGCAAGGTCGATTCTTGCGCCATGAAGGGCGCATATACCTTGATATCCCAGGCATATGCCCAGGACAGGAATATGGGTCACTTTGAGAACATCATGGCAAAGGCCAAAGTCTGTTTCTCTTTCCGGATGACCGGGCCCCGGCGAAATTACGATGTTATCAAAATATGACAGATAATCGTTTTTCCAGGTTTTCTCATTATTGCGGATCACCGTTGGCGGAATGCTGTTAACGCGGGTAATAAGATGATACAGGTTGTGAGTGAAAGAGTCGTAATTATCAATGAGCAGTGTTTTTATCGGTTTCACAAGACAAACTGTCATTTTTACCGGGAAGAGGCTTCCTGTGGGTTATCGGACGGTTCTGGCTTACGGCGGTTTGAACCGGCAATCATGTCGAAACGGAACAGGCGGCATTCAATGGCGCCATTGTAAAATGGCGTTTTTCGGGCTTCTTTCAGGCGAAGCATTTTGGGGACATCCAGGTCTGCCGTGAAAAGGAATACTTTCCATCCTGGGAAGCGCTGCTTGAGGGTGGTGCCGAAGGCGCTGTAAAAAAGGGTGGCCATTTCATCGGCGGGTTTGGTCTTATCGCCCCGCACGCCGATACGTTCCCCGTAAGGCGGATTGGTCAGGATAATGCCCGGAATATCTGACGGTGGCTGGACTTCCTGCGCCTCGATCTGTTTTAACGGGATTTCAACCGGAATATTGGCCGCAGCCATATTCTGTCGGGCCATGACGATCATGTCGCCGGAAATATCGCTGCCGAAAAGCGTGGGTTTTGCCGGCAGGGGATTGGGGGAGACGGCCTGTTTCATGGCTTCCCATTTTTTGGCGTCAAAGCCTTTCATTTTTTCAAAGGCAAAATGCCGGTTCATGCCGGGCGGAATGCCCGCCAGTATCTGGGCGGCTTCTGCCAGTATGGTGCCGGAACCGCACATCGGGTCAAAAAGCACCATGCCGGGCTTCCAGCCAGCCGCGCGCAAAAGGCCGGCGGCAAGGTTTTCGCGCAGGGGCGCGTCACCGGTGCGGGTGCGCCAGCCGCGCTTGAAAAGCGATTCACCCGATGTGTCGAGATAAAGGGTGAGATGGCTGGCATTGAGGAAGGCAACGATATGAATGTCCGGCGCTTTTGTATCGACAGAGGGGCGTTTTCCGAAACGATCCCGGAAATGATCGACAACGGCGTCCTTGATCTTGAGCGTGGTGAAATTGATGCTTTTCAGGGGAGATTTGATGGCGGTGACATCAATGCGGATGGTGCAGTCGACATCGAACCAGTCTTCCCATTTCAGTGAGCGAGCCAGGTTGTAGATGTCGGTTTCATTGCGGTATGAGCCCTGCGCGATGCGGAGCAGGATGCGCGAGGCAATCCGGGAATGCAGGTTGAGGAGCCAGCCGTCTTCAGGGGTGCCGGAACAATGGATGCCGCCGGATACCTGGGTATGGATTTCCAGGGAGGCGCTTTTTTCTGCGATTTCGCCAAGCTCTTCTGCCAGCGCGGCTTCAAGCCCGCGGGGACAGGTGCAAAAGTAGGAATATCTGGGAGACATAGTGAACCCTTTTTCTGTGGAATCGCATGTCACGCTGAAATGCGGTTGTCTTAAAATTTATTTTCTTGTTTCGCCGTGGCCGAAGACGACGTATTTCTGGGAGGTCAGTCCCTCAAGGCCAACCGGGCCCCTGGCGTGCAGCTTGTCGTTTGAAATCCCGATTTCCGCACCCAGGCCATATTCGAAACCGTCCGCAAAACGGGTGGAGGCATTGACCATGACCGAGGCAGAGTCCACTTCGCGGAGAAAGCGCAACGCATGGCTGTAGTCTTCCGTGATAATGGAATCCGTGTGCTGCGATGACCAGGTGTTGATATGGTCTATCGCTTCATCCAGCCCTTCCACAACGCGGATGGCGAGAACGGGGGCGAGGTATTCTGTCTGCCAGTCGGCTTCGGTTGCCGCTGCCAGGTGAGGGTAGCCGACCAGGATTTTCATGGCGGCGTTATCGCAGCGCAGTTCCACTTTTTCGGTTTCATAGCGTTTCGCAAGCGCAGGCAGGACATCCGGCGCGATACGGCGGGAGACAAGGAGTGTTTCCATCGTGTTGCAGGTGCCATAGCGCTGGCATTTTGCGTTAAAAGAGACTGTCAGGGCTTTTTCGATGTCGGCGCTGTCGTCGATGTAAACATGGCAGATGCCGTCCAGGTGCTTGATCATGGGGACGCGTGAGTCGCGCATCAGGCGCTCGATCAGTCCTTTTCCGCCGCGTGGGACAATGACGTCGACATATTCGGGCATGGTGATGAGTTCACCCACTGCGGCGCGATCCGTGGTTTCAACGACCTGTACGGCTTCTTTGGGCAAGCCCGCCTGGGTGAGTCCTTCCTGAACAAGGGCTGCCAGAGCCTGGTTGCAGTGAATGGCTTCGGAGCCTCCGCGCAAGATGGTGGCGTTGCCGCTTTTGATGCAGAGTCCGGCAGCGTCAACGGTCACATTGGGGCGGGCTTCGTAAATGATGCCGATGACGCCCAGCGGGACGCGCATCTGGCCGACCTGGATACCGCTTGGGCGATATTTGAGTCCGGTTACTTCACCGATGGGATCGGGCAGGGCGGTAATCTGCTCCAGGCCTTCCGCCATTGTAGCAATGCCAGCCGGTGTCAGGGTCAGGCGATCCAGCAAAGCGGGTTCCAGCCCGTTTTCCCGTGCGGCGGCAAGGTCTTTTTCATTGGCTTTCAGGAGGTTTTCGGCGTTATGGCGAATCGCGGCGGCGATAGCCGCCAGCGCCTGGTTCTTGGCAGCCGTATCGGCCTTTGCCATGACGCGGGATGCCTGGCGTGCCTGTTTGCCGATGCGGCTCATGTATTCCTTGATGTTCATATTTCCCGTCGGAGTGGTTTGCCTGATAAGCGGTTAAATTGGAATTGTACGCGGTTTAGGCGGTTTTTGTTTTGCCGCTTCGGGTTAGCATCAGGCCGAGTTGAAGCAACGCATCCCAGGCATCGTCTACAAGGGTGGGTACGCGGAGCCCTTTGACGATTTTATCAACCAGGGCGGCTTGCTGGAGTGCCTGCTGGAGGGTAGTCGTATTCAGGCGATGGAGTGCCGAAGTGATCAGTTTTTCACGAGGCCCCCATATTCTCAGGCTTTTCATCAGGGCGGATGCCGTTTGCCCTTCCTCGATGCCGATACGGAGTTTCAGGAGGGTGCGGATTTCTTCGGTGATCGTCCACAGGACGAGGGGAAGGGGTTCTCCTTCTCCCTTGAGTCCTTCCATCATGCGGACAAAGCGGGTGGTATCGCCTGTCAGCATGGCTTCATTGAGCTTGAAAACGTCGTAGCGCGCGACATCCAGAACGGCTTCCCGGATTTGTTCGAAATCCAGCGTGCCTTCCGGGTAGAGCAGCCCGAGCTTGCGGATTTCCTGGTGGGCCGCCAGCAGATTGCCTTCGACCCGGCTGACAAGAAATTCAATGCTTTGGGCATCCGTGCCCTGTTTTTGTGATTTGAGACGGGAGGCGATCCATCCACCCAGTTGGGTGCGTTCCACAACTGGAATGTCGATGTAAACCGCATTTTTTTGCAGGGCGGCCACCCAGGCGGATTTTTGCGTTGCCCAGTCCAGGCGGGGCAGCGTAATCAGGGTGACGTTATCCGGGTGCAGGTCGGCGGCATACTGTTGCAGTGCCTGGGAGCCTTCTTTTCCCGGACGGCCTGTCGGTATGCGTAATTCGATCAGTTTTTTGTCGCCGAAAAGGGACATGGCGCTGTTGGCGGCATGAAGTTCGCCCCACTTGAAGCTGCGCTCAACGGTCAGGATTTCCCGTTCGGTACATCCCTGTTTTCGCGCGGCTTCCCGGATTTTGTCTGCGGCTTCCAGCAGCAACAGGTGCTCATCACTGGTAATGACGTACAGTGGTTCCAGTGTTTTTTCAAGATGGGCGTCAAGGGCTTCCGGTCGCAGTTGCATGGGCTTTCGTCAGGATAAGGCGGCGTTACAGTTCGGGTTCCCTGTCGCCGGACTGGCCAGGATCAACCTGAACCTTGGCAAGCCTGCGCAGAAGCTGCAGGATGATATCGTTTTCCATATCCTCGTACAGCATCTCGGCTTCTTTTTCCTTGGCGTAGGCCTGGGAGTCGTCGTAAGTCTGGGTTCGTCTCAGGCGGATTTCAACGGGGGGCATCAGGACGGTGCCCTGCGCATCCCTGACCTGGAAACGGAAAGTATAAAAGAGCGCATATTCCCGGACACGGCCAGCCGTACTGAGGGAGAGGGTTTCCCTGGATCTTTTGTTTTCCAGGATATCGAGTTGTACTTCGGCGACTGGCGGTTTTTTTACCTCCGTGGCGTCGGTGTTTTCATTGGCCTGCGCCACTTCGGTACTTTCATTTATCTCCGTGGTTTTGCCGGATTTATTCACTGGCTTGGCTGCGGCGGTTTTTTGCACCACCCGGGTTCCGGTGCTTTCAATGTGGCGCTTGAGCGTGGCGCCAAAAAAATCGGTGGTCGGGATGCTCATGCTCAGGGTTTTGAAAGGCAGCCTGAAATCACCGCTTTGGGAGCCGCGCAGGGCGAAGCCGCAGGCGGACAGCAGAAATACACTGAGCAAAATGGTCAGGGTATAAAGGCATAACGATTGGCGTTTCATATCTTCCTGCCTGCTTTCCTGTCAGGTTCAGACAACGATGTTGACCAGTCGTCCTGGCACAATGATGATTTTTTTCGGCGTGCCGGTAATGAATTTGGCGGCGCTTTCATTGGCCAGTGCGGCGGCTTCAATTGTTGCCTTGTCGGCGTCCTTGGCAATGCGCAGATTGCCACGCAGTTTGCCGTTGACCTGGACGACCAGTTCGATTTCATCCTGCTCCAGCGCGGAGGCATCGACCTGTGGCCAGGGGGCGTCCAGAATTTCTCCCCGCGTCTTCACATAGCCCAGTTCCTGCCACAGGATGCAAGTGATATGAGGAACTATGGGATACAGCACCCGCAGGAAAATGGAAAAGCATTCCCGTATGACGGCATGTGATGCCGGGGAGTCATCCAGTTTGGCGCCTTCAAGCGTGTTGAGCATGATCATGCTGGCGGAAACAACCGTGTTGTACTGGATGCGGGCGTAATCATTATTGGCCTGTTGCAGTACCTGGTACATCCGGAAACGGATATTTTTGTGTGTTTCCGGCAAGTCTGCCGGGATGGTATTTGCTCCGGCGGCGATAGCTGAAGCATTGGCATGGGCATACGTCCAGACCCGGCGCAGGAAACGCTGAGCGCCTTCCACGCCAGCGCCTGACCATTCGAGGGTCTGCTCTGGCGGCGAGGCAAACATGGTAAAGAGGCGGGCGGTATCAGCGCCATACTGCTCGATCTGTGCCTGCGGATCAATGCCGTTGTTTTTGGACTTCGACATTTTTTCCGTGCCGCCGATCAGCACCGGCGCATCGTCGCGCCTCAGTTTGGCGGAAAGGGGGCGGCCCTTGTCGTCCAGTACCAGGTCAACATCTTCGGGGTTGAACCAGGTTTTGCGACCGGAGGCTTCTTCGCGGTAGTAGGTTTCATTCAGAACCATGCCCTGGGTCAGGAGTTTGACGAAAGGCTCGTCAAATTTGACCATGCCGAAATCGCGCATGACCTTGGTCCAGAAACGGGCGTACAGGAGGTGCATGACGGCATGTTCGATGCCGCCGATATACTGGTCCATCGGCATCCAGTGGTCAACCCGCTTGTCTGTCATGGCGTTGTGGCTGTCCGGGCAGCAGTAGCGCATGAAGTACCAGCAGGAGTCCACGAAGGTATCCATCGTATCCGTTTCACGGCGTGCCGCCTTTCCGCAGGCAGGGCAGGGGACATTCAGGAATGCCTCGTCCCGGTTTAACGGGTTGCCGGAGCCATCCGGAACCAGGCCTTCCGGCAGGATAACGGGCAGGTCTTTCTCGGGTACCGGCACGGCACCGCAATCCGGGCAGTGAATAATCGGGATGGGGGTTCCCCAGTAGCGCTGCCGGGAAATGCCCCAGTCACGCAGGCGCCAGGTGACGGTTTTTTCTCCCAGCCCCATGTCGGCAAGTGTTTTGGCGATGGCGTCAACGGCATCCTGGTGGCGCAGGCCGTCATATTGGCCTGAGTTGATGCAGTAACCGTTATCCTTGTCGGCATACCAGTCATGCCAGGTCTCTTCGGAAAAGGTTTTCCCTTCAACCGCAATGACCTGGTGGATAGGCAGGCTGTATTTGTGGGCGAAGGCAAAATCGCGCTCATCATGTGCCGGAACGGCCATGACGGCGCCATCGCCGTAGCTCATCAGGACATAGTTGCCTACCCAGACCTCGACAAGCTGGCCGGTAAGCGGATGTTTGACGAAAAGGCCGGTTGGCATCCCCTTCTTTTCCATCGTGGCCAGGTCAGCCTCAATGACGCTGCCGCGCTTGCATTCTTCGATAAATTCCGCCAGTTCAGGGTTCTTTTCTGCGGCGAAAGCGGCCAGTTCATGTTCGGGAGCGACGGCGCAGAAGGTGACGCCCTTGATCGTATCGGCGCGGGTGGTAAAGACCCAGAGTTTGCCATCGCCGATCAGTTGCCCGTTGCTGTCACGGATCTCATGCGGGAAGGCGAATCGCACGCCAACGGATTTGCCGATCCAGTTGGCCTGCATGATACGAACCCGCTCCGGCCATCCGGGCAGTTTGTTTTCGACATAATCCAGCAGTTCTTCCGCGTAGTCGGTTATGCGGGCGTAATACATGGGGATTTCCCGTTTTTCGATCAGGGCGCCGGAACGCCAGCCGCGTCCGTCAACCACCTGTTCATTGGCGAGAACCGTCTGGTCAATCGGATCCCAGTTTACGGTACCGGTTCGCTGGTAGATGATGCCTTTTTCCAGCATCTGGAGGAACATCCACTGGTTCCATTTGTAATAGCCGGGGTCACAGGCCGTGATTTCACGTGACCAGTCGATGCCGAATCCCATGGATTGAAGCTGCTGCTTCATGTAGGCGATATTGGAATACGTCCATTGCGCCGGGGGAACACCATGTTCCATTGCCGCATTTTCGGCCGGCATGCCGAAGGCATCCCATCCCATTGGCTGCAGCACGTTATATCCGTTCATGCGCAGGTAACGGTACATTACATCGTTGATGGTGTAATTGCGCACATGCCCCATGTGGAGGCGACCGGACGGGTACGGCAGCATGGAACAGGCATAGAACTTGCCTTTGGGGTAGCGCGCATCGTTTTCGATGGTTTTGTAGGCATCGGTTGCCTTCCAGTGAGCCTGTGCGGCTTTTTCAACATCGGACGGACTGTATTTGTCTTGCATGATACGAAAGAGAAAAAGAATTAAAAGATCACATGATGGTAATGTGCCCTGACAGCAGGAAAAAAGCCAGAACGGCAGCCCGACCCGGAATTGCCGCAGACAACGAAGAGCCGGGCCTAGCTGTCTCTCAGCCCCAGCACATCCTGCATATCGTACAGGCCATTGGCTTTGCCTGCCAGAAAACGGGCAGCCCTGAGGCTGCCAAGTGCGTAAGAAACCCGGCTGGCTGATTTATGGGTAATTTCAATGCGTTCGCCAATACCGGCAAAAAGAACGGTATGGTCGCCGATAATGTCGCCGCCCCTTATCGTGGCAAAGCCAATGGAAGACGGGTCACGTTCCCCCGTTATGCCTTCACGGGTGAAGGTGCCGCATTCTTTCAGGTTGCGGCCAAGCGCATCGGCAATGACTTCGCCCATTTTGAGTGCCGTACCGGATGGCGCATCGATTTTGTGGCGGTGATGCGCCTCGATGATTTCAATGTCGTATCCCCGGGAAAAGTTTTTCGCGGCCAGTTCCAGCAGTTTCATCGTGACATTGACGCCCACGCTCATATTGGGGGCGAACACGATGGCGGTTTTTTTTGCAGCTTCAGCAATCCGGGCTTTACCCGCATCATCAAATCCCGTTGTACCGATGACCATTTTGATGCCGTGCTGCTCACAGTAGGCAAGGTGTTCCAGGGTACCCTCAGGCCGGGTGAAATCGATCAGGTAGCGGGCGTTTTTCAGGCTTTTTGCCATGTCGGATTCAATCAGGATACCGGTCTGTTTTCCGAGGAAAAGGCCGGCATC
>JAVBTJ010000022.1:0-12498 GCA_031556215.1 Oxalobacter sp. | reverse complement strand
TTTTATTTTTCAGGTGGCAGTCAAACGGAAAAATACTTTTGCATTGCCTTGATTCCTGCGTATTTGCGTTACAATGAGTAAAAGTGAAAAGCGCTTTTTCAGTAAAAAACAAGTTGAGCTATGCTTTTTTCAGACCATTTTGGAAGTGTTTTGTTTGTATTTTTCTTTTGTTTTAGACGAATGTGGTCTAAAATTATTTGTATAGTGAATGCCTTTGGCAAAAATATAACTGGAAGACGCTTTTATTTGATGGAAATATTTCTGCCGGTTGTGTTGGGGGTTGCCTGGGAAGGGGTTTTTCGGTGATCCGTACTTACGGTAAAGCGCCTTACCGTGTTGCCGTGATTCATGGGGGGCCGGGGGCACAGGGGTCTGTGGCGGAAGTCGCGCGTACCCTGTCAGGGGTGACAGGGGTTGTCGAGCCAATACAGTCCCGGTTGGATGTTGCGGGCCTGATTGAGGAACTGGGTGAGCAGATTCAGAGAATGTGCATGAAACCGGTTACGCTGATCGGGCATTCGTGGGGCGCATGGCTTTCGCTGCTTTATGCGGCGGCTCGCCCGGCAGATGTCGGACAGGTGGTGGTCGTGGGTTGTGCGCCGCTGGATGCTTTGTATGCCGGGAAAATCGGGGAGCGGCGACGCGAGCGGATGACGCAGGGCGAGTGGATGCTGTTTAACGGGCTTCTTTTCAGGCTGGACAGGGTGCCGCCCGAAAACCGGAACTGGCTGATGGCGCAAATCGACAGTCTTCTGGAGAAGACGGATCATTATGATTTGATCCCGGAGGAGGAAGAGCGGCAGGGACAGATACCGGTGAACGGGGATATGTACCTTGCCGTGTGGCCTCAGGCGGAGGCTATGTGCGAAAGCGGTGAGCTGTTAAGGCGGGTAAGAGAAATACAATGTCCGCTTTTCGTGATTCACGGGGAGCATGATCCGCGTCCGGCCGAAGGGGTGACGGTGCCGCTTCATGCCAACAATGTCCCGTTCAAACGGTATGTATTGCCGCGATGCGGGCATGTTCCTTTCCGGGAGAGCCATGCTGCCGGGATGTTTTATGACATTCTGGAAAAGATTGTTGCGGGGGAAGCGGGCGTACCGGAATAAAAAAGTTTTGCCAGTGACCAAAAGGGTTGTTTTTTTATGATAATGATTTGTTTTTTGTAACAGGGTGTCCATTCAGGGGGGGAGACTGAGGGGTTAGTCTCCCCGGATGCCCCGATGCCTTGCCGGTATGCCGGTGCATCAGGAAGATCAGTGCTTGTGTTCTTCGGCCATTCTTTCGCTTAATTGCAGGATTTCTTTTTGTTTTTTGGCCGAGAGGGTGTGGAAGGCGGTAATCATGCGGGCCAGCTTGTCGTCATCGGCAAAAAAGTAGGCCAGGGGCAAACGGAGTACTCTTGCTATATTCCAGCCGGTGATAATGTCGGGACTGTGAACGCCCTTTTCGTACCGGTTGATGCGGGTGCCGGCAACAAATTCATCAATACCTGCCATAACGCCAAGATGCTTCTGCGACAGCCCCTGCTGTTTTCGGGCTTCTTTGAGCCGAATGCTGAAAATATTTTTTGGTGGAGGTGGTCTTCTAATCATCTCAACTCTTCCTAGTAAGTCAGGATGATCGTGGTTTTGGCTTGTATCATCTACTACGTATATCGTATACTTCAGGGATTAAGTCGTTATCGGGGATTGGTTTTTTACCGAAAAAAGATTGAAACCCCGAAACGGTTTGTTTTACTGGAATGGCTTTGTCAGCCCACATTTCCGCATAAGGTTTGCGGTGTCCACTCAGGGGGGGAGGTTGAGGGGTTCAACCTCCCCGGACACCCTGAAGAGACTTCTCAAGGTGTTTTTTGCTGCTTTTTGCGGCATTTTTTGCCAGTTTCCCAAGAATCCATAAGCTGATGGCACCATTGTTTATAATGGCAATGACATCAGGAGAGGGATTCCGCATGGAAAAAGGAGGTTTTGGGTGACCGACAAGGGAAGCAAGGAAAACAGTCAGATGGTTTCAGGGGAAAAGGCGGAACAGCCTGACATGGCGCTGGATTTTTCCGGCGAGTCGGAGGGCGGGTTTCCCTGTGGCGAATTCCTGTGGGATGACGAGGAAGAGCTTGCTCCGGAAAAGGTCACTTAAAACGCTTTTTAAAGAACGCTTTGAACACTTTCGATACATTAACATAAATTGAAAAAAAGGGTTGGGTTTGTTTTTGTGTGAGTTTTCCAGGCGCGACCTTTATGCGCGGAAGGCTGGCTTGGGGCAAAGCAGGCAGCAAAAAGGGGGAAACAGAAAACGGTTTCCCCCTTTTTTTTAGGTAAGGCTGGTTATTTCCGGCGGGGCGGCACATCCCGGCGCGGTTCGCCAACGTAGAGCTGGCGCGGGCGTCCGATACGCTGTTCGGGATCCGAGATCATTTCTTTCCACTGGGCGATCCAGCCGACAGTCCGCGCCAGGGCGAAGATGCCGGTAAAGATGTTGGACGGAATACCCAGGGCTGACTGGACGATGCCGGAATAGAAATCGACGTTCGGATAGAGTTTGCGGGAAACGAAGTAATCGTCTTCAAGTGCCACGCGCTCGATTTCCAGCGCAATTTTAAAGAGCGGGTCGTTGTTGAGTCCCAGTTCATTCAAAACTTCGTGGCAGGTTTCACGCATGAGGATGGCGCGCGGGTCGATGTTTTTGTAGACGCGATGGCCAAATCCCATCAGGCGGGACTGGCTGCCAGGATCCTTGACGTTTTTGACGAATTTGGCAACGTTATCGACTGACCCGATATGGCGGATCATGGAAAGGGCGGCTTCGTTTGCGCCACCGTGCGCAGGCCCCCAAAGGCAGGCAATGCCGGCCGAGATGCAGGCAAAGGGGTTTGCGCCACTGGAACCCGCCAGGCGGACGGTGGTTGTCGAGGCGTTCTGTTCATGGTCGGCGTGCAGGATGAAGATCCGGTCAAGCGCGCGAACCAGCACATCGTTGATTTTATAATCCTCAAGCGGGGTGGCAAACATCATGCGCATGAAGTTGGCTGTGTAGTACAGGTCTTTGCGCGGGTAGATGAAGGGCTGGCCGATGGAGTATTTGTACGACATGGCAACAAGTGTCGGCATGTGCGCCAGCAGGCGTTGTGCCGCCAGTTCGCGGTGAACGGGATCGCTGATGTCGAGTGAGTCGTGGTAAAAAGCAGAAAGGGCGCCAACGATGGCAACGAGGACGGCCATCGGATGTGCGTCACGCCTGAACCCGCGGAAGAAAAACTGCATCTGCTCGTGTACGAGCGAAAAGTCTGCGACGTTTGTGGTGAATTCCGCTTTTTCTTCCGGGGTGGGAAGCTCGCCTTTTAAAAGCAGGTAACAGGTATCCATGTAGTCGCAGGAAACCGCCAGTTGTTCGATGGGATAGCCACGGTAAAGCAGCTCGCCCTTTTCCCCGTCGATATAGGAAATGGTGGATTGGCAAGATGCGGTCGCCATGAAGCCCGGATCGTAGGAAAGCTTGTCTGAGCGACTGTAAAGCGTGCGCATGTCAATGGCGGATGGCCCTATCGTGCCTTTATATATCGGCATCTCGATGGAAGGGGTGTCGTCACTGAAATCCAGTTTTACATTCGAAATTTTTTCGTTCATCTGTCTTCCGTCTGTAATGGGTTATGTAAAAAAATGATTATAGATATTTCCCGGTGTTTTGACTTTTATTTTTCCGGGTACGGCATTGTTTTCGGGGCACACAAAAAACGGGTTGCCAGCGGATTTGGCCTTGTTTTGATCCTGCTTTCGGGGGTAAAGGGGCAGGGATGTTTTTGTGCTGGCCGCCGAAACGGCGATCCTGTTTTTTCGGGAACAGGCGCGATTGTTACAGAAAGCTGGAAAGTGTAACAGGATATTACAATGTGTCAACAGGAAGGGGGAAGGTCCTATAATGAAATCGAGTCGTACTATTCCTGGCTCAGAAATTCTGCTCTTTCCCAAACGCGCCTTTGCCAGGGCGCGTTTTTTTATGCCCGTTTTCCCGGGATTTGAAGGGGGGACGATTTATCTGCCATAATTCCTGCAAAGGTTAATTATGTGGAGGTGTTATGCGGAAAATGGCAGGGTTGGGGCTTTGTCTGTTGCTTTGCGGCTGTATTTCCCTGTATGAGAGTCATTACCAGGGGTATGGGGTGGAATTGCGTTCCGGCGCTCACAAGGGGCCGGAACTGGTGGTGTCGGAAAATTATGAGGCAGACAAGGCGGGTTTTCTTGCCAACGGCATGGTGCTGATGGGGGAATCAGGTATAGAGGAGTATGGGCGCGACATCAACAGGGAGGAGATCCTGGCGTTAGCCAAAAAGAAAGGGGCATCCTATGTGCTGGCTGAAAAGCGTTACGACCATACGGAAAGACGGACGCGCGTGGTTCCCGAACAGGAAAAAATCGAGACAAGGGGGCCTCATGGCGAGAAATATACAACGACGGTGACAAAGGATGTCGAGCGCCATTATGAGGATACGGTTTACCAGGTAAGAACGGGATATTTTGTTGAGAAAAGCCGGGTAGCGCACGCAGGAAAAGAGCCTTTTGCTTCTCATCACCCGGTTAGCGGGCGGGATACGGGTTATGGTTTTTTTGTCATTGATGGAGAGATGCACCAGGAAAAAGCCCCGGTGGTCAGCCGGGTGGATGCCAGGGCCGAGGCTGCCGGACTGCAGGAAGGGGACAGGATTTACCGCGTCAATAATCATGCGGTTCATGATGCCGACGGGCTGATTCGCTACCTGGATGCATCAGGGCATGAAAAAGCGCCGGTTGCCTGCCATGTCTGGCGTGCCGGACAGGTGCATACGGTGAATATCTGGCGTGAGAGATAAGCGGTTTCCGTAATTCGTCAAAAGGGCCGTTTTGCGGCCCTTTTTTTCTTTATACGGCAATGGGCGCCATGATCGCCGGATGGGGGTCGTAGTCCTTGATGATGAAATCGTCAAAGGTGTAGTCCAGGATGCTGTCGGGATTCCTGGCGAATTCGAGTTCCGGCAACAGGCGGGGTTCGCGGGATAGCTGGGTGTGAACCTGTTCCATGTGGTTGTTGTAGATGTGCAGATCGCCAATGGAATGGACAATTTCACCGGCTTCAAGCCCGGTCTGCTGTGCCAGCATGTGGGTCAGGAAGGCAAGGCTTGCGGCATTGTACGGGATGCCGAGGAAGGCATCGCCCGAACGCTGGGTCATCATGCCGGAAATACGGCCATCGGCCACCCAGAACTGGTACATGACGTGGCAGGGCGCCAGCGCCATTTTTCCCTCTTCCACGTTTTGCTGCGGGCTTTTGGTTTCATCGGGCAACAGTGCCACGTTCCAGGCGTTGATAATGTGCCTGCGGCTGTTCGGGGTATTCCTGATGCTGTTGATGACGCCCTGTACCTGGTCGTAGATCTTGCCGTCATGCCCGAGCCAGTTTCGCCACTGGGCACCGTATATCGGGCCGAGATTGCCGTCGGGGGTTGCCCATTCATCCCAGATGGTCACACCGTTTTTGTTGAGGTACTGGATGTTGGTACCGCCGTGCAGAAACCATAAAAGTTCATGGATGATGGAACGGATGTGCAGCCGCTTGGTTGTCAAAAGCGGGAAGCCTTTGGAAAGATCGTGACGGTACATTCTGCCAAAGACGGAAAGGGTGCCGGTACCGGTACGATCGCCTTTCTGGATGCCGTTGTCGAGGATGTCTTCCAAAAGCGCAAGATATTGTTGTTCCATGATGGGGGAGGCGTCTTTCTTTTTTGTCAAAGCCAGTCAGGAAACACGGATTAAAGTGCCTTTATCTGTGTTTCCTTAATGTGAAACTATAATCGACATGGCCTTTTACGCCAAGTGCATTGTTGCTGGTGTCGCGTTCAGGCCCTGCCCCGCTAGCCTGCCATCGGCAGGTCAGGGAGGGCAGAGCCAGGAAGCTATGCGCTGACGATGGGGATGTAAAGTTTCATGTGCCCGTCATCGAAGTAGTCGCGGGGATATACTTCGTAGCAGGGGGTATCCCCTATGCCGATGCTTTCTTCCTGTTCCGGCAGCCACTCGTAGTACAGGTAGTTGTAAAGCCGCTGAAGTGCTTCGCGCGAGGGTAACGTGCACTCGGCATACAGACCGCCCGGAATGATGGTTTCTTCAAATTCATCAGGCAAAACACTGTTTGTGCCAGATTTGACTGCCGCACAGTAGTCAAAGCTGCAGGTTTCAGAGTCAATCACCCAGGATACACCGTAAGTGGGCGCGTCCTTTTTTTCGGCAATCAGTTCGTTGATTCTCGGCAGTGCGTCACGCCAGAGATTCTGAACATCTTCCGGGGCCGCACGCATGTCGGTACGAATCCTGATGCCCGCAAGCCTGACGGCTGGACGTGGCACAATACGCAGTGAGATGTCTGAAGGTAATGTTGCCAGAGACATAACGTTTTCCTTTCGCTATTGGTTTCCCGAACCGGGTTACCGCATTTCTCCGTCAGTACCTTTTCAGGTACTGATTCTTCAGGGTCGCGCTGTCTTTCGCGTTTTTGGCAGGTTGCCTTTCCGGCTGGAAAAGTGTTTTTCTGTCGCGTAAAACATCGCTTTCCTTTTCACCTTTTCCTTGTGTTTCGATAATAAAAGAATAAGTTCCTTGTCTCTTAGTTAATAATATATAAGAAAAATAGTCTTTTGTGTGACTTTTTTGCTACATTTCTCAATTTTTTATTGACACTTACTGATATATCAGTTATATAGGCAAAAAATATCAGATGATGGGGGCGGATATATCGGTTGCAAAGGAAACCGATGGTGGCGGGAAGATGAGGCGCAAGGCGACATTCCGGCTTTTTCAGCCGGAATGAAGGAAGGAGAAACCTGAAAAAACGGTATCAGCGCTTGGCGATGGGGATGCAGATGCTCAGATTCCCGGTTTGCAGAAAGTCCGGGGGGCAGTATTCAAAACAAACAGCGTCTTCCAGGCCGATGTAGCCAGTCTGGGAGGGGAGCCAGCGCGAATAGAGGTAGTGGTATGCTGTGTGGATTTCGGAAACAGAAGTCAGGCGGCATTGGGCATACAGGCCCGCCGGGAGAGTAAAAGCCTTGAGTGTTTCCGGGATGGAAAGGTCTTTGGGGGGCTTTATCATGGCCCAGTAGTCAAAGTTGCCCGTTGCCGCATCGTAGGCAGTTGAGGCGCCCCACGAGGGGCAATTGCCCTGCGGGTAGAGGCTACGCATCCAGGGGGCAAAGGTTTCCTGCCAGAGTTTCGGGCAGTCGTCCTGGCAGGTCTGCATGTTGGTGCGGATTTTGAGGCCGATCAATTCGAGTGCCGGAAGGTCGGCAACGCTGACGGCGAAATGTTTTTCTGACATGTCGGTTCCCTTTCTTCCGCTTGGGAGCCTCTGCTTAACGGGTTCCGCGAGCACCGGAGAACCCGTTAAGCAGAGGCTCATATTCTGGCATTTTTTTATTGTAGCGCGGAAGACGGGAGTTTGGGAAAAGAATCAGCGGTTACTTAAGGTTTTGCCGCGCCAGTCTTCCGGCTGTCTTTGGCCTGGGGAGCCGGGGTGCGCGAAATCAGTTCCAGAAGCTGCTGGGCTTCTCTCAGGCCCTGCTGGGTGGCGAGGGAAAACCAGTAGCGGGCTTTTTCGCGGCTGTGCTCGACGCCCCGGCCCATTTCATAGAGCATGCCCAGGCTGAACTGGGCGTGGGGATTGCCCCGTTCGGCGGCTTTCCTGTACCAGGAAAAGGCGGTGGCGGGATCGGCCGGAACGGACTCGCCGAATTCGTACATGGTGCCTAGGATGTACCAGGCATCAGGGGAGTCGTGCGTGGCGGCAAGGATGTACCATTCCAGGGCTTTTCCAGGGTTTTTGGGGACGCCCAGGCCGTTTCTCAGGGCAAAGCCGACGGTCATCTGGCTTTCGAAGTCGCCCTTTTCTGCGGCCTTGAGGCTCCATTCAAAGGCTTTGGCATAGTCGCGCGGGACAAGGTGGCCGGACATGTAGGCTTTTCCGAGGGCGATCTGGGCGCGCATGTCGCCCTGTTCGGCTGCCTTGGTGTACCACATGATGGTTTTGGCGTTGTCCGGTTTTACGCCAAGTCCGCTGGCATAAAGGGTGGCAAGGCGGTACTGGGCGACAGCCAGCCCCTGCTGGGCGGCTTTTTCATACCAGGTGGCAGCGGCTTCAAAGTCCTGGATATCGCCCCTGCCTTCTTCAAAGAGGATGCCAACGTTGTACTGGGCCATAGGGTGTCCCTGTATGGCGGCTTTCATGTACCAGGAGCCTGCCCGTGTGTAGTCCGCTCGGGTACCCAATCCTTCTTCGTAGCAGTTTGCCAGGGTGTACTGGGCGTACATGAGTCCCTGTTCGGCGGCTTTTTTATACCATTCGAGTGCCATTTTCTCATTTTTCGGAGTACCTTCCCCGGTGGAGTAGGCAATGCCGAGGTTGTACTGGGATTTTGCGTCGCCCTTGTTGGCGCCTTTGGTGAAGGCGCGAAAAGCTTCCTTGTACAGGCCTTTCTGGTAGTAGGCGCGGCCTTCTTCGTAGTCGTTTGCATGGGCAAATGCGGCAGCGCCTGCCAGTGCCAGGGCAAGAAAAAAGGCTGCGAGGAAATGGGGTTTTTGCATACAGGAAAAACAGGTTATCAGGGAAGGAAAACGGATTTTTCATGAAAGATTTGCGAGGGATATTACCATTTCTTTCGTGTTTTGCGGGTTTGCTTGAAAAGTGCGGGTGTTTTTATCGCCGTGTTTCTTTTCAGAAGGTATACTTGACGTTGTCCGTTTGATAAACGCACGCTGACCTGGAAAAAAGACGATGAGACATATCAGTCCGAAAGAAATGGCATCCATGCTGGAGACGATTCCCGTTTCCAGCGTGGTTTTCAGACGACCGGCTTCCGGCTCCGGGGTTGTGGTGGAGATGCTTGCCAGAAACGGCGAGGAGATTATGGTATCGGAACAGGGAACGCCTGACCCGGTGGTTTTCACCAGCCCGGCTGCGATGGCTTTTTTTCGTGAACTGGGTTTTTTTTCCGGCTCGCATGATGATGTGGTTCTGGATGCGCGGCATTACCGCCCTGCCGGTTTCGGCTTTATGCAGGGGCAGCTCGAAATGCCTTTTGGCGAGGTTCGCAAAAGGGGGGAGGCTGCCGATGTGCTGGACTTTGCCGATGAGGAACCGCGCGAATTGGAGCAGTCGCAGTTTACGACAACGATCTATACGCTGCATGATACCTTTCCCGGCGAAGAGTATACGGTAGAGGATATTGCCCGGGCGGGACTCGACAAGCGGGAAGAGAAAGACCGGGAAGAGGCAGAAGAGCCGCATCCGAGGATTGGCGAAAAGTACCTGACCACGCTGAACCTGATCCGGATGACGGGGGTGACGATTGTCCTGGATCTTCTCCTGATTTTCCTGTTTCCGTCCGCATCCGCCAGCATGAAGCAGGTGCTTTATATCTGTGCAGGGTCGATGCTGGTTCTGGCGGTGTCTTTTGTTTTTTTCGAGAAGAACAACCCGGAGCATACTTCGCTCAGGATACGCCGGTATATCTGGTTGTGCCTGATCGTCTTCAATATTTCGATGGCCCTTTCGTATTTAATTGGGGGCCGAGTTATTTCAGGGGGCTGACGTCTTGTCCTGCAAAAGGAAAGACCGGGTCGCCCGGCGGGACAGGCACGCTTGATGCGTGCTGTATCTGGAGAGTCTGGGTCGGATAGGCAAAGGCGATTTTTTCCCGGGAAAAACGTTCCATGACAGCCAGGTTAAAGGCTTCCTGGACATCCATATAGGTCTGGTAGTCCGGGCTTTCAACGTAATAGACGATCTCAAAATCCAGCGTGGACTGGCTGATGCGGGAAAAGTGCACGCGGCTTAATCTGCCGTTGGGGATGGTGTCGAATATTTCACGCACGATTTCATTGATCTGGCGCAGTTTTTCAGGCGGGGTGTCAAATTCGACGCCCAGGGTGTAGACAACGCGCCTTTCTTGCATTTTCTTGTAGTTGTGAATGCGGCTTTTGAGCAGGTCGCTGTTGGCAAAGACGAGTTCTTCGCCGGTGATGCTGGTCAAGCGGGTTGTTTTTAGCCCGATATGTCTTACGGTGCCGGTCAGTTCGCCGATGGAGAGAAAGTCGCCCACTTCAAAGGGCTTGTCCATCACGATGGAAAGGGAGGCAAAAAGGTCGCCCAGGATATTCTGCACGGCCAGCGCCACGGCAACGCCGCCGATCCCCAGGCTGGCGAGGAGGGTGGAGACGTTGATGCCCAGGTTGGAGAGGATCAACAGGACAATGACCGTCCAGAGAACCAGCCTGAGCGCATAGCTCATGATTTCGTAGCCGGTGCCGGGAACGCCTTTCTGGTGATCCCGGTTGATGCGGATTTTTATCCATTGCCGGATGATGCTGCCGATCCAGAAGCCGCATTGCAGGATGACGACGATGGCGGTGATATGGAGAAGCGCCGAGTGCATGGCCACCGGCATGTCCAGAAGCAGGAACCCCAGGAGAGTACAGAAGACAAAGAGCATGAAGACGCTGGTGGAGGACAGGACATCGCGCACGGCCTCGTTCCAGATGCTTTTATGGTGGCGCGCGCTTTTCTTCAGGCGGTAGTCGATGAGGTAACGGATACCGGCAAATACAGTAAAGACGGCGAAGGCAATGGCGGCCGAAATGACGAGATGTTCCGGCTCGTTCTGGTTCATGATGTTGAGAAGCTGTTTGAGCATGGCGTTTTTGTCCGGCGTTTATCAGAGATTCCCTCATTGAACGATACCAAGTATAAGGCATCTCGGCAATCCTGTTGTCTCTCTTTGGGAAGCCGCGAGGCGAATGGGTATAATGGGAAGATACGGTTACGACAAGGCGGGGAAGACGGTATGGGAAGAGGATGGCGCGGTATTCTGGCAGCAGGGGCCTGGCTTTTTTTTGCGGCGCAGCCGGTGTGGGTGATGGCGGACAATGCGGCGGTAGAGGATATCGCCCGGCAGTTGCGCGAGGCGCGCCGGAAAAAGGCGGACGGGGAAGATTTAAGCGGGTTTTATTATATTTGCGCCTACGGGCAGAAAACGGATGTGGAAAAGGCGCTGGCGGCAGGCGCCGACCCGAAGGCTGCGGACAAGGCGCATGACGGCATGCCGCCTTTGGCAATCGCGGCGGCTTACAATCCTGATCCGGGCGTGATCGGGGCGCTTTTGGCGGCGGGGGCGGCGGTGAACCAGGCTTCAGGCAAGGACAACCGCACGGCGCTGCATTATGCCTTGCTGACCAACCCGAAGGCCGAGCCGGTGGTGGGCGCGCTTTTAATGGCGGATGCGGACGTGTATGCGCTGGATCGTTTTCAGTACACTCCGATTGATTTTGCCATCAGTGGCCGGTACCGGAATGGCGCTTTTGACGGCAACCCGCGTGAGGAACTGACCCTGATGCTGCTAAGGTCAGCCGAGCGGCTTCCTTTTACTTTGCCGAGGGGAGACAGGAAGACGTTCATGACGAAAAAGCTCCAGCAGTATGATGTCAACATGGGCTACGGTTGGCGTGACGGGGATGTGATTGAGGCTTTCAAGCGGTTGGGAGCGGACGAGCGGATCATGAAAAAGCATTAAGCAGAGGTTCCTTGCCAGGCATTTTTTCGGCACAACATGGCAATATAATGTGGCTTTTTAAGAAATATCGATTTTTTGTTGATTTTTTTTGCTAAAAGCGGGGTTTTTCTTTCAAAAGTATTGCCAACTCACTTTCTCCTTGCTTTTTTGGTGTCTTTTTCTTCTGAAAGTCACAAAAAGCGTCATCAGGCATGAAATTTATTGTTTCCGGCAGGCAAAATTCTTTTCTGGATGCTTGGGCGGGGTGTTTTTTTACTTGATGGCAGTTTTTTGATGGTGGTTTCAGGGGAGCGTCAGCCCCTTTTTTTCAGCATTTTTTCTTCCCAGCGGGTGATAGCCTGGTCAACGAGGTTTTCGCGGGAGAGAAAAAAGTCTTCTTCAGGCAGGCCGCTGGCTTTTAAAAGGCGGGTCATGGTGTTGCCATGGCTTTCGCGGGTGCCGTCTTCCAGGATGTGCCAGATGTCGGCCCCGGTTTTTTCAAGGTGGCGGGAAACCAGCATGGTGCGGTGGCAGGAAAGGGGGTCTTTTTCCGCGCACATGAGGGCAAGACGGTGTTTTCCGGCAAGGTCTGCCACGCGGGAAAGCCCGGTTTTGAAGGGGGAACTGGCGGCGATCTTTGCAAAACTCACGCAGCCGTTTTCCATCAGGTTCGGATTATCTGTCATGGCGCCAAGCGCGTTTCCCATCGGGATATAGTCGATGCCTGCCGCATCCAGTGAGCGGCGCAGGGTATCGCGGTTGAACTGGGGGTTGTGGCGACTTGACGGGATGGAGCGCACATCGGCAACGAGCACAATGCCATTTTGCTTCAAAAGCCCGATGAAGCTGTCGATGGGGTGGCTGGAATGGCCGATGGTGTAGATGGTGGTTTTCATGTCGCAAAACCCGTTAATCTGAGGTTCCTTACA
>JAVBTJ010000052.1:0-56271 GCA_031556215.1 Oxalobacter sp. | reverse complement strand
TGGATGAAAAAACCCGCCGAAACGTAGTGTTTGAGCGGGTTTTTGGATTTCACCGAATCTCTTCGGATTATAACTTGGTGCCAGCTGCAGGACTCGAACCCGCCACCCCATGATTACAAATCATGTGCTCTACCTGATGAGCTAAGCTGGCATTTTAAAAAAAGCGTATTCTACCTTATTTCACCCGTTTTAATGTCGGTTTGCCGTCTTTTTTTGGCGGGGTGGGATCATCGTCTGGCGGTGGCTCGACAACCGCGCCTTTCCTGACAACGTCAAAGGCCATGCCGTGCCCGTTTTCCTGGGCGTAAATAGCCATGACGTTGTTGACGGGAATATAGATGTCCTGGGAAACACCGCCAAAACGGGCCTTGAAGCGGATGGATTCGTTGTCGATAACCAGGCCGCTTGTTGCCTCATTGCTGATGTTCAGGACAATCTGCCCTTCGCGGACAAACTGCAGGGGCAGTTTGGTGTGCGAATCGACATCGACCGCGATGTAGGGTGTAAAACGGTTGTCCATGCACCATTCATGGATGGCGCGCACAAGGTAGGGCTTGGTAGAGTTTTCCATGATGTTCCCCGTTTTTCCGGCAGATTAGCGGCGCATGACCTTTTCCGGTGGCGTCAATGCCTCAATGTAGGCCGGGCGCGAAAAAATCCGCTCGGCATATTTCATGATCGGCGCGGCGGTCTTGGAAAGCTCAATGCCGTAATAGTCCAGTCGCCAGAGAAGCGGTGCGATGGCGACATCCAGCATGGAAAACTCATCGCCCAGCATGAACTTGTTTTTCTGGAACAGCGGCGCCATTGCCGTCAGGTATTCCCGGATCTGGGCGCGGGCTTTTTCATGGTTGATGTGCGCCATTTCCGATTTGTCGTTTTCCAGCGTATCGACATGGACGAACAGCTCTTTTTCGCAGGTAAACAGCATCAGCCGGGCGCGGGCGCGCATCAGCGGATCGGCCGGCATCAGTTGGGGATGCGGAAAGCGCTCGTCAATGTATTCGTTGATGATGTTGGATTCATACAGGATCAATTCTCTTTCAACCAGAATGGGAACCTGTCCATACGGGTTCATTGCCGAGATTTCTTCAGGCTTGTTGAAAAGATCAACATCGCGGATTTCGAAATCCATGCCTTTTTCAAAGAGAACGAGGCGACAGCGCTGAGAGAAGGGGCAGGTCGTGCCTGAATAAAGAACCATCATGATATTGTTCCTTTATGCCGGAAAAAACGATTTTCGGGTTGAAAAAATCCGTTTTCTCTTGCTGTTGTCTGTAACAGGTATCCAAATTGGGGAAAATACCCCCAGTCTACGCGAACTTTTTATTATAAAGAATCTCAACCTGTTTTTAAAGGGGCGGCGCTGCAACCCGCCGAAAACGTGATTCGCAGCCTGCGTTGCCGCTATACCGGATTGTCGATTTCAATGAAGCGGTGGCGAATGCCGAATTGGCTTGCAAGCCGTTCTCCCAGTGCCTCAATGCCGCCGCGTTCTGTGGCATGGTGTCCGCAGGCGAGGTAGGCGATCCCGTATTCACGGGCTTCGTGCACGGTTTTTTCCGATATTTCACCACTGAGGAAAACGCTGGCGCCAGCCAGAGCCGCGTCAGGAAGCATGCCCTGGGCGGCACCCGTGCACCAGCCAATGGTATCGACAGGGTGTTCACTGTCGCCGATGAGGAGCGGTTTCCTGCCAAGCCGTTTTTCGACCAGGGCGGCCAGTTCCCCGATTGTACGGATATGCGGATCGCCTGTGACGCCGATCCATCCGATATCGTTTTCCCCGAAGCGCCCCCGCGGGGAAAAGCCCAGTTTTTTTGCCAGCATGGCATTGTTGCCAATGTCTTCGTGCATATCGAGCGGCAGATGGTAGGCGTAGAGGTTAATGTCATGTTCCAGAAGGCGCCTGATGCGGGCGCGTTTGGGGCCGACAAGACAGGGGGCTTCATCCCGCCAGAAGTAACCGTGATGCACAAAAAGGGCATCGGCCCCGGCGTCAATGGCGGCTTCAATCAGGGCAAGACTGGCGGTTACGCCGGTTACGATGGATTGAATGTGATTTTTTCCTTCCACTTGCAACCCATTTGGACAATAATCACGAATATGAGAAATATTTAGCTCCTGGGCCAGAAATCGGGTAATTTCATCCCTGTGCGCAGTTTTTTGATCCATTTTTGATTTTTCCTATGTCCAATATAAAACGACTTTGGCTGTTGTTTGCTCAAATTGTAACAGTGGGACTGGCGGTCTGGTTTTTGGTGGCGACACTGAACCCGGAATGGACATCTGGCAGCATGGCACAGAGGAAGTCGCTGACATCAACGGCGACGGTGCAGGAAGCACCAGCCAATGCAGCGCCGGTACAGGCATCTTACCGCGAGGCGGTTGCGCGTGCTATGCCCGCCGTGGTTAATATCTACACCATGAAAGAGGTTCGCCAGCCACAGAGCCCGCTTCTGGATGATCCTTTTTTACGCCGTTTTTTCGGCGAGCGTTTCGATAATGCGGAAAAGCAGACCAATCTTGGTTCCGGCGTAGTGATTAGTCCGGAAGGCTATATCGTCACCAACAACCACGTTGTTGAGACAGCCGACCAGATTGAGGTCGCCTTTGAGGATGGCAGAAAGGCCCCGGCCAAACTGGTCGGCGCGGACCCGGAAACCGACCTGGCCGTCATCAAGGTGGATTTGCCGAATTTGCCGACGATGACACTGGGGCACATTGAAGAGACAAAGGTCGGCGATGTGGTGCTGGCGATTGGCAATCCTTTTGGCGTCGGGCAAACCGTGACGATGGGGATTGTCTCCGCATTGGGCAGAAGCCAGCTCGGCATCAATATCTATGAGAATTTCATCCAGACGGATGCGGCGATCAATCCGGGCAATTCCGGTGGGGCGCTGATCGACGTGAACGGCAATCTCCTGGGGATCAATTCCGCTATCTATTCCAGGACAGGCGGTTCGCTGGGGATCGGTTTTGCCATTCCGGTTTCGACTGTCAAGACGGTCATGGAATCCATCATCAGCAAGGGGCAGGTCGTCCGAGGCTGGATTGGTGTCGAACCGCGCGACATTACGTCGGAACTGGCGGAAAACCTGAACCTGAGCCAGAAAAGCGGCGTGATTATTGCGGCGATCCTCAAAAACGGCCCTGCCGACAAGGCGGGCATGAAGCCGGGCGATATCCTGCTGACAGTCGGGGACAAGCCGATTGCCAATATGTCGGAAATGTTCAATATGATTGCGCTTTTGGAGCCGGGCAGCAAGATTGGCCTGAAAGTATCCAGAAACGGCAAGGAAGTGCCGCTGGAAGTGACGGTCGGCAAGCGCCCGTCAAGGAAACGACTGGAAGAGCAATCAGGCGGATAGAACGCTGTTAACGGGCTTTGCGAACGAATTGCTGCGTTCTCCTGTGCTCGCAAGCTCGTCTATCTCAAGATATGCCGAACTTGCTGCGCTTCGTGCGCCTTGTACTTCATTTCGCAAAGCCCGCTAACAGCGGTTCCTTACGGCCTATTTATTGTCTTTCCACGGGCGCGGGCCGCCGATCATGTGGATGTGAAGGTGATAGACTTCCTGCCTGCCGTCCGGCCCGGCATTGATGATGACGCGCTAGCCGCCGTTGCGGGTTTCCGGCGTACTGCCGACAACCCCGATTTTCTGCTGGTGTGCAATTCTCGGGATAACCGCCATCATTTCACCCAGAAGGGCGGCATGGTCTTCGTGGCAGTCCGAAAGCGTCGGGATATGCTGTTTGGGCACGATCAGGAAATGGACGGGCGCGGCAGGGTTGATATCCCTGAAAACCAGAATCCGGTCGTTTTCATAAATAATGTCTGCTGGCAGCCGTCTTTCAACGATTTTGCAGAAAGGGCAATTTTCCATGAGTCAGTTCCTTTCGTTTTTCAGAGGTTCCTTTGCTTTTCGTTCGCTTCCCGCAGCGTATCCTTGCGAGCTGCCTTTTCTTCAATGCCCGAGATGCCTTCCCGTCTTGCCAGTTCATTTAAGACATCATCGGGCGTCAAGCCGAATTGTGCCAGTAAAACCAGCGAATGAAACCATAAATCGGCGCATTCATAAACGATTTTCGAGGGTTCCCCGCCGTTTCGTACATCTTTGGCTGCCATGACGGTTTCGGTTGCTTCTTCCCCGATTTTTTTCAGGATGGCATCGTCGCCCTTTGTCAAAAGGCGTGCCACGTAAGATTTTTCGGGATCGCCGCCATTGGCCGGTTTTCGGGACTCAATGATGGCAGACAGTCTTTGCAGCGTATCATTCATTTGTATATTTTTTCCGGGTCTTTTAAAACGGGTTCGACTGCCTGCCAGCTGCCGGTTGCGGCATCGCCCTGGAACTGGCGGTAAAAGCAGGAATGGCGGCCGGTATGACAGGCGATGCCGCCCGCCTGTTCCACGCGAAGCAGCAAGACATCTTCATCGCAGTCGATTCGCATCTCCCGCACTTTTTGCGTGTGGCCGGATTCCTCGCCCTTGTGCCACAGTTTTTTTCTGGAACGGCTCCAGTACACGGCTTCGCCGGTCTGCACGGTCTGCAAAAGGGCGTCCCGGTTCATCCAGGCAAACATCAGGATGTCACGGGTTGACGCTTCCTGCACGATGACAGGGAGAAGCCCCTGTTCATCCCATCTGATTTGATTGAGCCAGTCGCTTTTGCTCATGCCATCCGAACCTCGATGCCCCGTTCCGCCATGAAGTGTTTTGCTTGCTGCACCGGGAATTCCCCGTAATGGAAAATGCTGGCGGCCAGTACCGCGCTGGCATGCCCGTCAATAATGCCGTCTGCAAGGTGCTGCAGGTTGCCCACGCCGCCGGAGGCGATCAGCGGGATGTTGACGGCATCGGAAACCCCGCGTGTCAGGGGAATGTCAAAGCCGCTTTTTGTGCCGTCGCGATCCATGCTGGTCAAGAGGATTTCACCCGCGCCAAGCTGCTCCATTTTCCGTGCCCATTCAATGGCATCCAGCCCGGTAGCGGTTCTGCCGCCATGCGTAAAGACTTCCCAGCGATTGGGCGCGACCTGTTTGGCATCAATGGCGACCACGATGCATTGTGAACCGTAGCGGCTGGCGGCATCAGCCACCAGTTGGGGATTGGTCACGGCAGCCGAGTTGATGCTGACCTTGTCTGCCCCGGCGTTGAGAAGGCGGCGGACATCCTCTACCGTCCTGACCCCGCCTCCGACTGTCAGCGGGATAAAAACCTGGGAAGAGACGGCCTCAATGATATCGAGGATGATGTCGCGCTGGTCGCTGGTTGCCGTGATATCCAGAAAGGTCAGCTCATCGGCGCCCTGTTCGTTATAGCGGCGGGCGATTTCGACCGGGTCTCCTGCATCGCGCAAATCAACGAAATTGACCCCTTTTACGACCCGGCCTGCGGTGACATCCAGGCAGGGAATAATTCTTTTTGCCAGCATGGCCTTATTCCTCGGTGAGTTCATCGGCGCGAGCCTGCGCCTGTTCCAGATCCAGCGTGCCTTCGTAGATTGAGCGCCCGCAAATGACGGCTTCAATCCCTTCATGCCGCACGGCGCAAAGCGCCTCAACATCGCGGATGTCGTGTACGCCGCCGGAAGCGATGATCGGTATGCTCACGGCGCGGGCAAGGTTGACCGTTGCCTCGATATTCACGCCGGACATCATGCCGTCGCGCCCGATATCGGTATAGACGATGGATTCAACGCCGTAGCCTTCGTACTTCTGGCCCAGTTCAATGACGTTGTGCCGCGAGAGCTTGCTCCAGCCGTCTGTCGCCACTTTCCCGTCCCGCGCATCCAGTCCGACAATGATATGGCCGGAAAACGCACCGCAGGCATCCTGCAGAAAGCCTGGATTCTTGACGGCGGCCGTTCCGACAATGACGTAGCTTAGCCCGTGATCCAGGAAGCGCTCAATGGTATCCAGATCCCGGATACCGCCGCCAAGCTGTATGGGGATTTCGTCAAGATCATTGTCGGCGGCATAATCCTGTACCGTCCGGATAATGCTTTTGACAGCAGATTCATTGACAGGTTTTCCGGCAAAGGCTCCGTTCAGATCAACCAGATGCAGTCGGCGGGCACCTTGTTTAAGCCAGTGCAACGCCATTTCGGCTGGGTCATCGGAAAAAACAGTTGCCTGGTTCATGTCCCCTTGTTTGAGGCGGACACAGCGACCATCTTTCAGGTCGATAGCAGGTATGAGCAGCATGGTGAAAAATCAAAAGTAATAAAGAAATTTCTGGTTTTTACTCAGGGATTCCAGTTTATGAAATTTTCATACAGTTGTAACCCTGCATCAGCACTTTTTTCGGGATGAAACTGGGTTGCAAACAGGTTTTCGTGTGCAACAGCACAGCAAAAGGTTAAACCATATTCCGTCGTGCCTGCAATATGGGCGTCATTTTGCGGGGTGGCATAAAAGCTGTGTACAAAATAAAAATGGCTGTTGTCCGGGATGCCTTTCCATAAGGGATGATCTGTTGTCTGCTGTACGCGGTTCCATCCCATCTGCGGCACCTTGTAGCGGGTACCGTCCGGTTGCAGCCGGTCTTCCAGGCGAAAACGGATTACCTTGCCCGGCAGAAGGCCAAGTCCGGGGGTGTCGCCTTCCTCGCTCCAGTCAAACATCATTTGCTCACCGATGCAGACGCCGAATACCGGTTTTGAGCGCGCGGCCTCGATCATGGCGTCCTGCAGGCCGGATTCACGCAGGGAGCGCATGCAATCCGGCATGGCGCCCTGTCCCGGCAGTACGATCCGTTCAGCCTGGCGGATATCGGCGATTTCGCCGGAGATCCTGACGTCGGCGTCCGGGGCAACAGCACGTAGCGCCTGGGATACCGAGCGCAGGTTGCCCATGCCATAGTCAACAACAACGATTTTTTTCATAAAATACCGCCGCAATAACAGAACTCACAAGGGGAACACTACAGTGTCCCCTTGGTGGACGGAATCATGCCGGACGCCCGCGGATCATGTTCGGCAGCCATGCGCAGGGCCCGGCCAAATGCCTTGAAAATGGTTTCACACTGGTGGTGGGCATTTTTGCCGCGCAGGTTATCGATATGCAGCGATATTTGCGCATGATTGACAAATCCCTGGAAAAATTCCTGAACCAGGTCCATGTCAAAACTCCCGGAAGTCGGGCGCGTGAACTCAACATTGAATTCAAGGTAGGGGCGTCCGGAAAAATCAATGACAACCCGTGACAGCGCTTCATCCAGCGGGACGTAGGCATGACCATAACGGCGGATGCCGCTTTTGTCGCCAATCGCTTTGGCAACGGCCTGTCCCAGGGAAATGCCGATGTCCTCGACAGTGTGATGCCCGTCAATGTGCAAATCGCCACTGGCCTCGACGGAAAGATCAATCAGGCCGTGCCTTGCGATCTGATCCAGCATATGATCCAGAAACGGGACACCGGTAACCAGGTTCAGCTTGCCGGTTCCGTCCAGGTTGACGGCAACCTTGATCCGGGTTTCCTGGGTATTGCGCGTGATTTCAGCGGTTCTTGGTGCAGACATAACAATCTTCAGACAGGTTAACGAAGGCAGGCGCTGAACAATTCCAGAAATTGCCTGTTTTCTTCAGGCGTGCCGATGGTGATACGCAGACAATTATCAAGCAATACGTGCATTTTAGCTACATTTTTGATCAGCACCTTTTTTGCCAGCAGTTTTTCAAAGACCGCATCGGCGTTTTCAAGGCGGATCAGGACAAAATTGGCAGCAGAGGGCAAAACAGCAATGCCGGGAAAAACCGACAGCGCCCTGGAAAGTTTTTCGCGTTCCGCGCGCAGGGTTGTCGCCTGTGACTGGAATACCTCGATATGGTCAAGCGCAAATTCCACCGCCGCTTCCGTCAGGACATTGACGTTATAAGGCGGGCGAACCTTGTCAAATTCGGCCAGCAGTTCGGTTGAGGCGGACATGTAGCCCAGGCGCACACCGGCCAGCCCGAGTTTGGAAACCGTGCGCATGACAACCAGATTGGGGTACTGCGGCAGGTAAGGCATCATGCTGGTTTGCGCAAACGGCTGGTAGGCTTCATCGCTGATGACAATGCCCGTCTCTTTCATGGACTCGACCAGGGCCAGCACGTCTTTCCCGTTAAACAGGTTGCCTGTCGGGTTATTGGGATAGGCAAGATAAAGCACGGATGGCTGGTGAACACGGATGGCTTCGATCATGGCATCCCTGTCAAGCGAGAAATCCGGCTTGAGGGGGATGCCGATAAATTCCATGCCGGCAAACTGGGCGGACAGGGCATACATGACAAAAGTCGGCACGGGCGCCAGCACCTTGGCGCGCCGATCCTGGCGTGCCAGGGCAGTAGAGATGATGGTAATCAGTTCATCCGAGCCGTTCCCGACGATGACATCGTAACCCTGCGGGATGCCCAGCTTTTCCCGTATTTTGGTTTTCAGGCCGGTATAGGAAGGAACCGGATAACGGTTCAATGCGACCTGGGACAGGCGTTTAGCCAGCTCTTTTTGAAGGTTTTCCGGAAGACGGTAAGGATTTTCCATCGCATCCAGTTTCAGGAAACCGGCAGAGTCCGGCACGTGGTACGCATCCCGTTCGCGCACGTCCGGGCGGATGATGTTTTCAATCAGAGACATGTCTTTCCTTGTTTGATGCGTCTTTTCCGGGATCAGTCCTTTTTCATCCGGTAGGCGGCGCTTTTCGCATGAGCTTCAAGCCCTTCCCCTTCTGCCAGTTCCACGGCGGTTTTACCAAGAGCCTGGGCGCCTTTTTAACTGACGCGGATGATGCTGGAGCGTTTCTGGAAATCATAAACGCCCAGCGGCGACGAAAAACGGGCGGTGCGGGATGTCGGCAAAACATGGTTCGGCCCGGCACAGTAATCGCCCAGGGCTTCCGATGTAAAGCGGCCAAGAAAAATCGCGCCGGCATGGCGGAGCAATTCCAGCCAGCGTTCCGGATTTTCCGTTGAGACTTCCAAGTGTTCCGGCGCGATTTTATTGGCGATGGCGCAGACTTCTTCCATGTCTTTTGCCTTGATCAGGGCGCCCCGGTTGGAAAGCGATGTGCGGATGATTTCCTGCCGCCGCATTTGCGGCAAAAGCCGGTTAATACTGGCCTCAACCCGGTCAAGGTAGGCTGTATCCGGGCAGATGAGAATGGATTGCGCCAGTTCGTCATGTTCGGCCTGCGAAAAGAGATCCATGGCAATCCAGTCCGGGTCTGTCGTGCCGTCGCAGAGCACCAGGATTTCCGAGGGGCCTGCAATCATGTCAATACCCACCTGACCGAAAACCCGGCGCTTGGCGGCCGCGACAAAAGCATTGCCGGGGCCGACGATTTTATCGACACAAGGGACGGTTTCGGTGCCGTATGCGAGGGCGGCAACCGCCTGCGCGCCGCCAATGGCAAAAATGCGGTTGACGCCGGACAGGCCGGCTGCGGCCAGTACCAGCTCATTGCGGATGCCATCCGGGGTTGGCACAACCATGACGATTTCCGGCACGCCCGCCACCTGAGCCGGAATGGCATTCATCAGGACGGATGAAGGATAAGCGGCCTTGCCGCCCGGGACATAGATGCCCACCCGGTCAAGCGGCGTGATTTTCTGCCCGAGCAGGGAACCGTGTTCATCCGTGTAGGAGTAGCCACTGCCGCCGCATGCCTCGCGCTGATGTTCATGGTAGGCGCGGACACGGTCTGCCGCCGTCTGCAGTGCCGTGCGGCTGGCCTGGGGAAGGTTGTTCAGTGCCGCCAGGCAGGCCTCGAACGGGATTTCAAGCGATGCCATGCCGGTTTCGGAGAGGCGGTCAAAGCGGTTTGTGTATTCCAGTACCGCCGCGTCACCCCGTTTCCGGACATCGGCAATGATATCGGCCGCCACCCGGTCAATGGATTCATCTTCTTTGGCCTCAAACGCCAGAACCTGCATGAGCCGGGAATCAAAGTCAGGCTGGGTCGTATCCAGCCGGGTAATCGGGATAGTCATGTTGTTCTCTCAATACAAATTGGGATCGGCAAATTCATCGGTTGACTCATCCAGCGCAATCGATGCTTTTTTAAAGGCATCCATGATCGGCTGAAGCTGTTGCCGTTTCAGTTTGAGCGACGCCTGGTTCACAATCAGGCGGGAAGTGATTTCCTGGATTTTTTCCACTTCAACCAGGTTGTTGGCCTTGAGGGTGTTGCCGGTGCTGACCAGGTCAACGATCACGTCGGCCAGCCCGACCAGCGGCGCAAGCTCCATTGAGCCGTACAGCTTGATCAGATCCACATGCACGCCTTTTTTGGCAAAGTGTTCCCGCGCGGCCTGCACATACTTGCTGGCGACGCGCAGGCGTGCGCCCTGCCGGATAGCGGTGGCATAGTCAAAATTTTCCCGCACGGCGACAGACAGGCGGCACTTGGCGATATGGAGGTCAATCGGCTGGTAAAGTCCGGCGCTGCCGTGTTCCTGAAGCACATCCTTGCCCGCGACACCGAAGTCGGCAGCGCCGTACTGGACGTAGGTCGGCACGTCGGTCGCCCTGACGATAATGACCCGCACGGTTGGCTGGTTGGTCGGCAGGATCAGCTTGCGGGACGTTTCCGGGTCTTCCAGCACCTGGATTCCGGCTTCCTGCAGAAGCGGGATGGTTTCATCAAAAATCCGTCCCTTGGAAAGGGCGAGCACGAGTTCCTGCGGGTTATTGCTTTCGGGCTGGTTCATTGTTTGACTCTTTTTATCTGGGCGCCAACAGCAGACAGTTTTTCTTCCATGCGGTCGTAACCGCGATCCAGGTGGTAAATGCGGTTGACATGGGTTTCCCCGTGCGCGGCCAGACCCGCAATGACAAGTGACGCAGAAGCACGCAGATCCGTTGCCATGACTGGCGCCCCGATCAGCTTGTCCACATTCCTGACAAAGGCCGTATTGCCTTCCGTTTTGATCCGGGCGCCAAGACGGTTCAGTTCCTGTACGTGCATGAAACGGTTTTCAAAAATAGTTTCGACAGCCTGGCTGGCGTCACTGGCAATACAGTTGACCGCCATGAACTGGGCCTGCATGTCAGTCGGAAATCCCGGATATTCGGTGGTGCGGAAACTGACGCCCCTGGGACGCCCGTTCATCTGGATGCGTATCCAGTTATCGCCGCGGGTGATTTCTGCGCCAGCTTCCCTTATTTTACCAAGAACCGCATCCAGGGTATGATCCTGCGCCCTGACCAGGGTGACATCTCCCCCTGCCGCGGCAACGGCGCACAGGAAAGTACCGGTTTCGATACGGTCGGCAATAACTTCGTGTGAGGCGCCATGCAGTTGGGCAACGCCATGAATGACCAGCCGGTCTGTGCCGATGCCTTCAATTTGCGCCCCCATTTTGACGAGCAGGTTGGCCAGATCGGTCACTTCCGGCTCGCGCGCGGCGTTTTCCAGAACCGTCTCGCCTTCGGCCAGCGTTGCCGCCATCAGGAGATTTTCCGTGCCGGTGACCGTAATCATGTCCGTCGTAATCCGCGTGCCTTTCAGGCGTCCGGCCTTGGCATGAATGTACCCGGCGTCGATCTCGATTTCCGCGCCCATTGCCCTTAAGCCCTTGATATGCTGTTCAACGGGCCTTGAGCCGATGGCGCAGCCGCCGGGCAGGGAGACTTTCGCCTGGCCGAAACGGGCGACAAGCGGCCCCAGGACAAGGATGGACGCGCGCATGGTTTTTACCAGTTCGTAGGGTGCGCAGAAATGATTGACGCTGCTGCCGTTTAATGTGATGTTTTCGCCGTCCTGTTCCGTCTTCAGCCCCATCTGCTGCAAAAGGCGCAACATGGTTTGCACATCGCGCAAAGGCGGCACATTGGAGAGGGAAATGGTGTCGGATGTCAACAGTCCGGCACACAGGATGGGCAGGGCGGCATTTTTGGCTCCAGAGATGGTGATTTCACCGGAAAGGCGGTTTCCGCCGGAAATAATCAGTTTGTCCATTGCTGCGAAAGATCAGGGTGAGGCCAGTTAAAAACCAAAACAGCCCGTCCTCCCCCGGTTGAATAATGCGGCTGTTTAAGCAGGAAAAATCGTATTTTACGGGTTTAATGGCGTAATTTATACCCGCTTTTCAACATCCGCACGCTTATGGCTGCCAGAAAGGCCAAAAAAACGGTGACGATGGCAAGGCTGAAGAGCGGATTGACATCAGATTGCCCGAAAAAACCATAACGAAAACCATCGACCATGTAAAAAAACGGGTTGAGCCGGGATACCGTTTGCCAAAAGGATGGCAGGGAGTGTATCGAATAAAAAACGCCGGATAAAAACGTGGCGGGCATGATCAGGAAATTCTGAAAGCTGGCCAACTGGTCAAACTTGTCCGCCCAGATGCCGGCTATGATGCCCATGCTGCCTAAAATAGCCGCGCCCAGAAAGGCAAAGACCACAATCCAGGCCGGGGCGGAAAAAGGCATGTCGGCAAACCAGCAGGTTACCAGAAAAACGCCGACTCCGACGGTGATTCCCCTGAAAACAGCGGCCAGCAGATAGGCGCCAAACCATTCCAGATAGGAAATCGGCGCTAAAAGCGCAAAAACAAGGCTGCCGTTTATTTTGGACTGGATCAGTGAGGAAGAAGCATTGGCAAAGGCATTCTGCAAAAGGCTCATCATGACAAGTCCCGGTACCAGGAAAGCCGTATAGGTGACGCCATCATAGACATGGACATGGTTTTCCAGGGCGTGCCCGAATATCAGCAGGTAAAGGAGGGCTGTCAGGATCGGGGCGGTAATGGTCTGGGTCGCCACTTTCCAGAAGCGCCAGACTTCCTTGTAAAAAAGCGTCAGGAACGGGGAAGAAAACATGTCAGTCGCTCCGGTTTTTCATGATCCGGAGGAAAACATCTTCCAGATCCGGTTGTTTCAACTGGATGTCGCTGACAACCACTCCGTTTTCCCGCAGGGTCTGCAGGATTTTCTCGATATCGCCATACTCACTGATGCGTAGCGTCCATGCCGGGGTGCCCGACGCGGTATGCGATGTGACCAGGAGCGGCTTGAGGCTTTCCGGCAATTCGCCTTGCGCGGGCTTCAGAACCAGCCGGGATTCCGAGGTGCGCTTTATCAGGGCATTTGTTGTGTCCAGCGCCACGATTTCGCCCTGCTGCAGCATGGCGATCCGGTTGCACCAGGTCTGGGCTTCTTCGAGGTAATGCGTCGTCAGGACAATCGTATGTTTTTCCTGGTTCAGGCGGCCGATAAATTGCCACAGGGTCTGCCGCAATTCCACATCCACACCGGCGGTAGGCTCATCCAGTACGATGACAGGCGGTTTGTGAACCAGCGCCTGCGCAACCAGAACCCGCCGTTTCATCCCGCCGGAAAGGGCGCGCATATTGACGTTGGCCTTGTCCGTCAGGTCAAGGTTGTGCATGACCTCATCAATCCAGTCGTCATTTTTGCCCAGGCCAAAATAGCCTGATTGCAGTTGCAGGGATTCGCGCACCGTGAAAAAGGGGTCAAATACCAGTTCCTGGGGGACGACGCCCAGGTTTTTCCGGGCGGCCTGGAAATCCTGGATGACATCATGACCCAGAAGGCGGACATTCCCGGCGTCGGCACGGGCCAGTCCGGCGATAATGGAAATCAGCGTTGTTTTTCCGGCGCCATTTGGGCCAAGCAGGCCAAAAAATTCACCTTCGGCGATAGAAAGGGAGACATCGCGCAGGGCTTTCAGGCTGCCGTAGCTTTTGCTGATGTTGGTGATTTCAATAGCGGCTGACATAAGAACAACGTATCCATGCCCGGACGGGTTGTCAGAAAATACCGGTTGCATTGCCTGGAAACAGGCCATTACGACATTGTACGACAAACCATCCCGGCTGAAGTCCGGATTAAGGAACCGTTTATAGCGGTTCCTAATGGTGAGTGTGAGCCTGATCCGGCAGGCCAAGCAGACCGGTTACGCCGTACAGGGTAGCCAGGCTGAGGATGTTGTCAGGCGTATTGAGAAACTGAACTTTCCCTGAAGCGGCTTGGGCGGCACGCTGCCATGCCAGCATGACAGCAATGCAGGAAGAATCCGTGGTAGTTATGCTGCCCAGGTCAAAGGCATACTGTCCGCTTCGGATGGCATCCAGCCCTGTCTGTAAAACCGTTTTTGCACTGGAAAAAGAAAGGCTGGAAATCGAAACGGACATGACGCGCTATTCCTTACTTGCCTGCGCTCTTGGACAGGCTGGCGTTTTTGTCCTGCAACGTCTTGATCAGGCCATCAATGCCGGCGCGGCCAATCTCGTTGGTGAAAGTGGTCTTGTATGTTTCGATAAGCCAGGCACCCATGACGTTGATGTCATAGATTTTCCAGCCGCTGTCCTGTTTTTCAAGGCGGTACCCAATCGTGATAGGCTCCGGGTTTTTCGGCTGGATGATGCGGGAATTGACCACGACATCGGTTGCGTCCGGCTTGGCACGAAGCGGCTGGAATTGCAGCTTGTGCCCATTTTCCACTTTGGAAATGGCGCTGGCATAGGTGTAAAAGAGCAGGTCATGAAACTGCTTGGTCAGCTCTTCACGCTGTGCAGGCGTTGCCTGACGCCAGTACTTGCCGACAGCCAGGGAAGTGGTCTTCTTGAAATCCACGTAAGGCATGACCTTGGCTTCAACCAGCTTGAAGACTTCCTGCATGTTGCCTTTTTTGATTTTCTCGTCTTTCTTGGCGGAATCCAGTACATCCGTGCTGATGCGCTTGACCAGATCGTCCGGCGCTTCCTGTGCGCCGGCCTGAGCAGCAAAGGCAAACGCGAAAGACGCAAAAACCAGAACAAACCATTTTTTTAGTGCAATCATATTCATTTTTCTTTTAGGTGAGGTGGGTCTTATATTGTTCCGTTGCCGGGTTAGTTGATCGGTGCTGCGGTTTCAGCCGAAGTCGGGCCAAAAGCCTGGGCATCTCCAGGAACCGCCGGCTTGAGGGCTGCCTTGGGAGCCGTGTCAGTTGCGGCTTCTGAAACGGCGGGTGCGCTTGCCTCTGCCGGTGCGGGTTCGGTACCGGCTGTTGCTGTCGCTGCTTTTTCAGCAGGCGTTGGATGTGGCTTGAACTCACCGCTTGGCATCCACGGGCCCTGTACTTTCGGGCCTTTGTCCTTGACCGTTTCCCACTGGTCGTCGCTCAGATCCTTGTCGTGAACAAGGCGCTGGCGTCTTTGCAGGTAGGCGTCACGGATGAATTCGTACTTGTCAATCGCTGCATCATCAATCACGGACGCCGCATCAATCAACTGGGCGCGCTTGCTGATGCCGCGCAAGGCGACAGCGCTCCAGCGGAGGGTATCGTTCCCGACATAGGTAACCGGGTCGCCAAACCAGTAGTCCGCCGGAGCCGCAATGGTGTCGCGAATGGTGGAGGGGCCCAGGATCGGGATGAAGAAATAAGGCCCCGGAGGCGCGCCCCAGACGCCCAGGGTCTGGCCGAAGTCTTCGTTATGTTTTTGCAGGCCGGCATCCGATGCGACGTCAATCAGGCCGCCAATACCCGCAAAGGTATTGATCATGATGCGTGAAACGTCGGAAAAGCCTTCATCGCCCCGCCCCTGGAGGAAGTTGTTGAAAGCAATCCAGACATCGGCAATGTTGCCAAAGAAGTTGCTGACCATCGTCTGGATGACATCCGGCACCAGGTCATGGTAGCCGTGGGCAACCGGCTTGACCACAACGGTATCCATGGCTTCAGTGAAGTAATAAGCCTGACGGTTGTAGCCTTCCAGCGGATCGTTCGGGCTATGGGTGCAACCGGTTACCAGTACCGCCAGGGATACGGCGGCGCCAATTTTGGTTAATCGTGACGTAAGGCTCATTTTTCAGCGTCCTTTTCTTCTGTTGCCTTGCTATAGATAAACTGACTGATCAGGTTTTCCAGAACCAGGGCAGACTGGGTCATCTTGATCTGGTCGCCATTGACCAGATTTTTTTCATCGCTGCCGGGTTCAATGCTGATGTACTGCTCTCCCAATAAACCCGACGTTAAAATCTTGGCACTGCTGTCTTTCGGAAACTTGTAACGCTCTTCGATCTGGAGCAGAACCAGCGCCCGGAATTCCTGGTCATCAAAACGGATGTCGCCGACACGTCCGACAACGACACCCGCGCTTTTAATGGGAGCACGGGGCTTTAAGCCGCCAATGTTGTCAAAGCCGGTTTTGACCGAGTAGGTTTTTTCAAACGACAGGGAACTCATGTTCCCGGCTTTCAGCGCCAGAAACATCAGAGCCAATGCGCCAATGATGACAAAGAAGCCTACCCAGATATCCAGAGATTTGCGTTGCATAGGAAAATAATACCAGTTAGTTTAGCAAAGAGCCCGTTAACACTGCCGAATAAGGGCAGAAAGCCGGGAAGTGTCTCATATTTGATACAACTTCCCAAACGGGCAAAAAGTTTTAAAATCGATCAATTTGGCAAAGCAGCCGTTAAAATCGCCCAATTCAATTAAACATCAGCGCTGTCATCAAAAAGTCCAGCCACAAAACCAGAAGTGAGGAGTAGACGACCGTCCGGGTTGTCGCAATCGAAACCCCTTCCGGTGTCGGCTTGGCCTCATATCCCTGGAAGAGTGCCAGGAAGGTGACAGCAAAACCAAATACAAGGCTCTTGACCAGCCCGTTTCCAATATCCATCCAGATGTCGACGTTGCTTTGCATCTGGGACCAGAATGCCCCATCGTCCACGCCAATCAGGGCGACACCGACAATATAGCCGCCAAAAATACCGACTGCGCTGAAAAGCGTTGCCAGGATCGGCATGGAAATAATACCGGCCCAGAAACGCGGCGCCAGAACGCGGTGCAGCGGGTTGACGGCCATCATGTCCATCGCGGTAAGTTGTTCGCCGGCCTTCATCAGGCCGATTTCCGCTGTCAGCGAAGTACCGGCCCGGCCGGCATACAGGAGGGCGGTAATCACGGGGCCCAGTTCGCGAAGCAGCGCCAGCGCAACCAGCGTGCCCAGCGCTTGTTAGGAACCGTATTTGTTCAGGATGTAATATCCCTGCAGGCCGAGAACGAAGCCGACAAAGAGGCCGGCAACGGCAATCAGCAAAACGGAATGGTTGCCAATGAAGTGAATCTGGTCTGTAATCAGGCGCGGCCTTCTGATAATCCGGAAGATCGCGCCGGTGAGCGCTAAAAACATGCGGAAGGCATAGCCGATACCGGCAACCAGCTTCCTGGTTTTGAATCCCAGAGTGGCAATATGGGCGATCATGCGGTTTTCTCCAGGCCGAGGTCTTCTGCCAGCGATTTGCCCGGATAGTGGAAGGGAACCGGGCCGTCGGCTTCAGCGTGCACAAACTGCCGGACATAGGGTTCCCGGGATTCGCGCATTTCCTGTGGTGTTCCATGGGCCACGATGCGCCCTTCGGAAAGGAAATAGACATAATCCGCGATGGCGAAAGATTCCTGTACGTCATGCGAAACCACAATCGAGGTGGAATTGAGCGCATCATTCAGTTGCCGGATCAGGTTGGCGGTTACGCCCATTGAAATCGGATCCAGCCCGGCAAACGGCTCGTCGTACATGATGAGTTCCGGATCCAGGGCAATCGAACGCGCGAGAGCAACACGGCGAGCCATGCCGCCGGATATTTCTGCCGGTTTCATGTAGGCGGCATTTCTGAGGCCCACTGCCTGCAGTTTCATCAGGACCAGGTCGTGGATCAGGTCTTCCGGCAGATCGGTCTGTTCCCGTAACGGGAAAGCCACGTTCTCAAAAACAGAAAGGTCGGTAAAAAGCGCGCCATACTGAAACAGCATGCCCATTTTCCGGCGAAGGCGGTAGACGCCCTCCGTGTCCAGTTCATGGATGGGTTCGCCGCTGACCAGAAGGCGGCCTGACTGCGGGCGGATCTGGCCACCAATCAGGCGCAGGATGGTGGTTTTTCCCGAACCGGAGCCGCCCATAACCGCAATGACCTTGCCTTTGGGGAAGGTCATATTCAATTCTGACAGAATCGGGCGGTCTCCATAACGGAAAGCCAGATCATGAATCTCGACAATATTGGACACGATACTATTCAGGACAGCCTTAAACCCTGCATTGTAATGCAGGGCGGATTTTTTATCTAATGCCTTTTATTCTTTTGTGTATGTTTTGCGCAACAGGCCCGTCCTTTACCGGGTTACGGGCTTGTAGCGGAGCCGCTTGGGCTTTGCGCCTTCCTCGCCCAGCCGCTTGCGCTTGTCCGCTTCGTATTCCTGGTAGTTTCCGGTAAAGAAGGCTACCTGCGAATCGCCCTCAAAAGCCAGGATATGGGTTGCGATACGATCCAGGAACCAGCGGTCATGGGAAATCACAATCGCGCATCCTGCAAATTCAAGGAGGGCGTCTTCCAGCGCGCGAAGTGTTTCGACGTCCAGGTCGTTGGAAGGTTCGTCAAGCAACAGGACATTGCCGCCTTGCATCAGGGTTTTGGCCAGATGCAGGCGGCCCCGTTCCCCGCCGGAGAGGTTGCCGACATTTTTCTGTTGGTCTGCACCCTTGAAATTGAAACGTCCGAGATAAGCGCGCGACGGCATTTCAAAGCGGCCAACAGCCAGAATATCCGCGCCGTTGCTGATATCCTCAAATACGGTTTTATTGTTTTCCAGAGATTCGCGGGACTGGTCAACCAGCGAAACCTTGACGGTTTGTCCGATGCTGATTTCGCCCTGATCCGGCTGTTCCTGGCCCGTTATCATCCGGAAAAGCGTTGATTTGCCCGCGCCGTTCGGACCGATAACCCCCACGATGGCGCCTGGCGGGATGATAAAGCTCAGGTCTTCAATCAGCAGGCGGTCGCCATATCCTTTCGAGACATTTTTGAATTCAATAACATCGTTGCCCAGCCGTTCGGCCACCGGAATAAAGATTTCCTGGGTTTCGTTGCGTTTCTGGTATTCATATTCCGACAGCTCATTAAAACGGGTCAGGCGGGCCTTGCTTTTTGCCTGGCGGCCTTTGGGATTTTGCCGAACCCATTCCAGTTCCTTGGCAATGGTTTTCTGGCGGGAGGATTCGGAGGCTTCTTCCTGCTTTAAGCGCAGGCTTTTCTGTTCCAGCCAGGAACTGTAATTCCCTTTCCAGGGAATACCCTGCCCACGGTCAAGCTCTAAAATCCATTCGGCGGCGTTATCCAGAAAGTAGCGGTCATGGGTAATGGCAACAACCGTGCCGGGGAAACGGTGAAGGAATTGCTCCAGCCATTCGACCGATTCCGCGTCAAGGTGGTTGGTCGGTTCGTCCAGGAGCAGCATGTCCGGGCGGGAAAGCAAAAGGCGGCACAAGGCCACCCGGCGCTTTTCGCCACCGGAAAGGATGCCTATTTTCGCGTCCCAGGGCGGCAGGCGCAGGGCATCTGCCGCCATTTCAAGCTGCTGTTCCAGGCTGCTTCCGTCTGCAGCGGCAATAATGGCTTCGAGTCTTGCCTGTTCTTCCGCGAGTTTGTCAAAGTCGGCATCGGGGTCAGCGTAGGCGGCATAAACGGCATCCAGTTTGCCCTGAGCCTCAAAGACTTCCCCCAGCCCGCTTTCGACAGCCTGGCGTACCGTTTGTTCCGGATCCAGTTGTGGTTCCTGCGGCATGTAACCGATTTTCAGGTTGGGCATGGGACGGGCCTCGCCGAGGATATCCTGGTCTTCTCCTGCCATGATTTTCAGCAGGCTGGATTTGCCGGAGCCGTTCAAACCCAGGACGCCGATTTTGGCGCCCGGAAAAAAGGAAAGGGAGATATCTTTCAGAATCTGGCGCTTGGGCGGGACGATCTTGCCGACCCGGTTCATCGTAAAGACATATTGGGACATGTGAAAAGCCGTATGGAAATGAAGGGTGAAATAAAAAACAATTCCGCTGAAAATAGCATGCCGGGCCGGTGTTACGCAAATGCAGAACGAAAAAGACACACTTTTCGTACATGCTCAGGAATTGCATTTTTTCCGGCTTTGGCCTATTGTGCTGGCGCAACCATAATATACAGGAGACGGTTTGGAACACAAACCAGAAGAGGAAAAGCCCGGCGTGGAAAAAAGCAGTCTCGCCGCGCTGACTGTTGCCTCTATCGGAATCGTTTACGGTGACATCGGGACAAGCCCGCTGTACGCTATGCGTGCCGTCTTTGGCGGCACCGGCGGCCTGATCCTGACGCCGAATAATCTGCTGGGTATTGTTTCCCTGATTATCTGGGGACTGATTATCGTCGTTTCCGTCAAATATGTCCTGATGATGCTGCGCGTGGACAACCGGGGCGAAGGCGGCACGCTGGCTCTCATGGCCCTGGCGCATTCCGCCCTGCCCAAAAGATCACGGCTATCCTATCCGCTTTTAGCGCTGGGCGTGCTGGGGGCCTCCCTGTTTTACGGCGACAGCGTTATTACCCCGGCTATTTCCATCCTTTCTGCGGTGGAAGGGCTGGAAGTGGCGACACCGATGTTTCGCCCTTACGTGATCCCCATCGCGCTGGCGATCATGGTGGCCTTGTACTCCGTGCAGTACAAGGGGACGGCGGGTATTGGCAAATGGTTTGGCCCCATCATGATTTTCTGGTTTGGCGCGCTGGCGGTTATGGGCGTCATCAATATTGTTTCGGCGCCGGAAGTGCTCATGGCATTAAATCCCTGGTACGCCGGGGTTTTTATTGAGCAGAATCCCGCCACGGCATTTATCGCGTTAAGCGCGGTTGTACTGGCTTTTACGGGTGCTGAAACCCTGTATGCCGATATGGGCCATTTCGGTCCCCGGCCTATACGGAGAGCCTGGTTTAGGCTCGTATTCCCGGCGCTGGCGCTGAATTATCTGGGACAGGGAGGGCTTTTGCTGACCGATCCGGGCGCGCTTTCCCATCCCTTCTTCCGGCAGTTGGGAGCATGGAGCATTTATCCGCTGGTTTTCATGTCAACCATTGCCGTTGTAATTGCCTCGCAGGCCACGATTTCCGGCGCTTTTTCGATTACCAAGCAGGCTATCGGCCTTGGGCTGTTGCCGCGCATGAAGATTGTGCATACATCGGAAAGTGAAATGGGGCAGATCTATATCCCTATCGTCAACTGGCTTCAGATGGCTGCCGTGATTGTTGCCGTGGTGGAGTTCCGCTCATCGACCAACCTGACCAGCGCCTATGGCGTAGCCGTAACGGGCGCGATGCTGATTACGACCATTTTCCTGTTCTTCATCATGTACTACCACTGGAAGCGCAGTCTCTTTCTCAGCCTGGTTGTGCCGCTCTTTTTCTGCACGATTGATCTTTCGCTTCTGACCTCCAATTCCCTCAAGATAAAAAGCGGCGGCTGGTTTCCCATTGCCATCGGCATCCTGATTTTTGCGTTGATGATGACATGGCGGCGCGGGCGTTTGCTGATTGGTTCCAGCCAGAAAAAACATGCCATTCCGCTGGATTCCTTTCTGAAGTCCCTGTTTTTTTCGCCGCCGCAGCGCATTGCCGGGACAGCCATTTTCCTGCGTGGGGAAAATGACGGGGTTCCCCAGGCGTTGTTGCATAATCTTTCCCATAACAAGGTGTTGCATGAGCGCGTTTTCTTTTTGACGGTTCATGTCCATGAGGTTCCCTGGGTGCCGCTCAGTGAGCGGATGAAAATGGCCGAACTGGGCTACGGGTGCTGGCAGATTGATTTGTTTTACGGATTCAAGGATGAAGTGGATATTCCCCGGACATTGCTGTTGTGCAAGGAATATGGCCATGTCTTCAATATGATGGAGACCTCCTTTTTTGTCTCGCGCCAGAGCCTGGTGGCAACACATGCCTCATCAGGCATGCTGCGGTGGCGCGAACACCTGTTTATCTGGGTGTCGCGCAATGCCCGTAATGCGGCGGATTATTACCGGATTCCGGCAAACCGGGTCATTGAGCTTGGCGCGCGCCTGGAAATCTGAGTTTTACCCAATCAGGGGGTATATGAAAATACTGTTATTCGGAAAAAACGGGCAGGTCGGGCATGAATTGCGCCGGACGCTCTCCCCATTGGGAGAGGTGATTGCCCTGGATCGGAACGAGGCCGATTTTGAAAACCGGGAGCAGTTAAGGCAGGTTGTCAGCGAACATGCCGCTGATGTCATCGTTAATGCCGCTGCCTACACGACGGTTGACCAGGCGGAAAAAGACGAGGATCGGGCATTCCGGGTCAATGCCGAGGCGGTGGGGGTGCTGGCGGAATATGCCCGGTATAACGGTTCATTGCTGGTGCATTATTCAACGGATTATGTTTTTGACGGGAAGAAGGACACGCCCTATGTAGAAACGGATGTGCCTCATCCCCTGAATGCTTATGGCCGAAGCAAGCTGGCAGGGGAACAGGCTGTGCAGCAGGCGGGTTGCCATCACTTTATTTTCCGCACAAGCTGGGTTTATTCCGCCCGGGGGCAAAATTTTATCAAAACCATCTGGCGGCTTGCCCGGGAGCGCGAGATGCTCGATGTGGTTGCCGACCAGGTGGGTGCGCCGACTTCCGCAGAACTGATTGCCGATGTGACGGCGCTTTCGATTGCGGCATTTTATGCCGATCTGTTGCCGGAGGGGCTGTACCATCTTGTCGCATCAGGCCAGACCAGTTGGTACGGCCTGGCGCGCCATGTTCTGGAAAAAGCCCGGGAAAAAGGCGTCGCAATGAAGCTGGACGCGTCTGCCATCCGGCCCATCAAAACAGAAGAATATCCCTTGCCGGCAGAGAGGCCGAAAAATTCCCGCCTGGATAATGCCGCGTTTGCTGAAAATCTGGGTTTTTTCCTTCCGGAATGGCTGGTGCATGTGGATCGCGTGGTGGATCAGCTTGCAAGTGCCGATGGGGGTTAAGGCCGCATCTGTCTTTTCTTTTTCGGTAATTTTTTCATTACCTTCTTGCATTCTTATATTTTGCACGATAATATTTTGGAGGCAAAATATTTGTATAAAAATAAGGGAATTATGAAGGACAATGATCGAACCCGGATGCTGTTTACGGCGTCTTTATCCCAGACTGCGCGAGCCTATACTTCCGTTGCCAACAAGATCGCCGCGGCTTACGGCCTCTCCCAGGCCACTGCATGGCCTGCCGTGATGATTGGCCGGATGGGCAATCGCGTGCGGCCGGGGGAACTGGCGGAAACACTGGGGCTTGACCCCTCTTCTCTGGTGCGGATTGTCGATCAGTTGGTGGCGGCAGGGATTGTCGAGCGGTTGGAAGATCCGCAGGACAGGCGCGCCAAGATACTGAACCTGACAGAAGAGGGGCAAAAGATCATCGCCCAGGTGGAAAAAGCGCTGATTGCCTTTCGCGGCAAATTGCTCAAGGACTTGCCCATTGCGGACATCCAGACCTGTGTCCGTGTTTTGGGCGAACTGCGATCTGCCGTTAAAAATCACGAGCTGCTCTGATATCCGTTAGCGAATACGCATGGACGCCGCCAAAACCAGGGTTATCCGGCTGAATTTTCCTGTTTTTCCTGCGCCGCAGGAATGGCTGTTTTCTGCCAAGTGTTTTGCCTCGGCGATGCTGGCGATTTATATCTCCCTTAAAATCGGCCTGACGCACCCTTTTTGGGCTGTGGGCACATGCTACGTCATTGCTGCGCCTTTTGCGGGTTCTGTGCGTTCCAAGGGCCTGTACCGATCTTTAGGCACCATTCTGGCGGGTTTTGTCGTGGTGATTGGCATTCCGCTTTTCGCCAATTACCGGGCGCTTCACGTTATTATCGTCCTGGCAGGATTTGCGGCTGTCTGCATGTACACATCCCTTCTGGACAGGACTCCCCGTGCTTATATCTTTATGCTGGCGGGTTATACGGCCGCAATCATTGGCACCCCCCTTCTGGCGGACATGCGCAACATGACGGCGGCAATGCCTTTCGAAACAGCGGCGGCCCGTGTGCAGGAAATCATCATCGGTCTGTGGTGTTCGGCGCTTATTCATGGCCTGTTTTTCCCGCAGAGTGTCGGCAGCGTGCTGTTAACCCGACTGGATCAGTCTGTTAATGATGCAAAGCAATGGGCGGCAGATGTCCTTTCCGGCGTCAGGGAAGACAAGGGAGCTCCGCTGCACAGGAAATTGGCGCAGGATATTACCGAATTGCGTCTGATGGCAACGCACCTGCCCTTTGATACACACAATATTCGCTGGGCGGCGGATGTCGTGCGGGCGCTTCATGACAGGCTGGCATCACTGGTGCCGATTATCTCCGGCATGGAAGACCGGATGACAGCCCTGAAAGAGGGGCGCTCAGAAGTGCTTTCCGATTCCTGGCAGGAACTGTTGGGCGATATTGCTTCCTGGTGTCTGCGGGGGATTCATACGCCGGGACGGGCGCGCCAATTGCGTACCCGGATAAACGAACTGCTTCCCCAAACGGATATGAATGCCGGTTGGAACGACATGTTGCAGATCAATTTTTCTTCCGAACTGAATTTGCTGATTGAGGCTTTTGAGGATTGCTTTCGCTATCGCTACCAGATCGAGATTGGCGTCAAAAAAGGCGTGGTGCAGGAGGTTCCCGACTTGCCAGCCGTATCAAATCGGGCGTTGCATACAGACAAGGGGCAGGCGCTTATCGCCGCCGCGGGAGTCTTCCTCTCCACCTCCATATCGTCTTTTTTCTGGATTGTGACAGAGTGGCCAACCGGCTTTCAGGCTCCCACCTTTGCCTGTATCATGAGTTGCCTTTTTGCCGCGCAGGATGATCCTATTCCCGGCCTCAAGGGCGCTTTCTGGTACACGGTTTATTCTGTCCCGGTTGCGGCGTTTTACCTCCTGGTCGGCATTCCCAGTGCGCATACGATGGAAATGCTGATTCTGGTACTGGCCCCGTTTTTTATCTGGTCTGGCATTTATGTCGGACGCCCGGCAACGGCAGGACGGTTCCTGATGACGATCATGTCGGTTGTCGGCATGTTGATGCTTTACGATTTCGGGCAGCAGGATCTGGAGACCTATATCAATGGGCAATCTGCCCAATTGGTCGGCATTGCCATTGCCATTGCCGTCAATCGCATCCTGAGAAATGCCAGTGTGGAAAGGATGGTACGCCGGATCATGCGCGCAGGCTGGGAAGAGATTGCGCGGGTGGCACAGGCAAAACGCCCGGTTTCCATTCCAACGTTTGTGGTACGCATGACAGACAGGATAAACCTTCTGGCGCCACGGCTGACAGCCATCGAAAGCAAAAACGGGCCATCCCTTGACCTGATGGAAGATGTCCGGGTCAGCGTCAATATGGCTTATTTGCTTGATATGCAGGATTTTTTCAGGGAAAACCGAATTTCACTGGAGGCCTTCATGAACGACCTCTCCGCTTATTTCAGCACAAAGCTCAGGCAGGCCGAAGTCGATGGCCGGGCGCTGCAAATCCAGCTTGACCAGTTGCTTTACAAGGTATGCGGCCTGCCGTCCTCATCCCGGAAAAATGAAGCCATCTCTGCGCTGGCAGGAATACGGCGGGATATTTTGCCCAATGCGCTTTTCCTCCGTGCGGCGGTTCCCAGAAAGGAGTACGAGTGATAGGTGAACTGAATGTGTATGGTTTTTACATCCCCTGGGGCATCGTGCTGTTTTTTGTTTCCATGGGGGTTGCCAGGTTAATCAGCCGGGGGCTGGCCAAGTTTGGCCTGTACCGTTATGTCTGGCACCCGGCGCTCTTTGATTTTGCCGTTTTTATGATTGTGATGGGTACTTTTTTTCTCGTATTTTCTGCTCGTGGGTTCTAGTATGCGTTTCGAATATTCCAGGCCGCAGGCTATCCGTTTTTTTGTGACGATCGGCGTTGTCCTGATAGCCGCTTTTTTAGGCTGGCGTTTGTTTGTCCATTATGAATACGATCCCTGGACGCGTGACGGACGTGTGAAAGCCGATGTCGTCCAGATCGCGCCCGATGTGACAGGGCAGGTCATCAAGGTGCATGTCAAGGACAACCAGGCTGTCAAAAAAGGGGATGTCCTGTTTGAAATAGACCGCGACCGCTTTGAATTGGCATTAAGGCAGGCCGAGGCGCGTGTCCTGACGGCACAGGTAACCCTTGCCCAGGCCAAGCGCGAGGACAAGCGAAACCGCGCACTCAAGGAACTGGTTTCCCACGAGCTTCGTGAACAGGGACGCGCCAAAGTCGAGCAGGCTGACGCGGATCTGGCAATGGCGATTATCCTGCGCGATACGGCAAAACTGGATCTTCAGCGCAGCCGGGTTGTTGCAACGGTCAACGGGTATGTGACCAACCTGAATGTGCAGGTCGGCACCTATGTTTCGGCAAGCCATCCGGTCATTGCCCTGATTGATTCGGATTCCCTTTATGTGGAAGGGTATTTCGAGGAAACCAAGCTGGCCAATATCCGGCCGGGAGATGCCGCCACCATTTCGCTGATGGGGGAAGAAGAAAAACTGAACGGCCATGTACAGAGTGTTGCCAGCGGTATTTTCGACCGGGAGCGCAGCACAGGCAACAACCTGCTGCAAAACATCAACCCGACGCTGAACTGGGTTCGGCTGGTACAGCGCATCCCGGTTCGGGTTGCCATTGATGATTTGCCAAAGCATGTGCGCCTGGTTGTCGGACAAACGGCAACCGTGAACATTCATAACAAGGATCGCCGTGAGGCGGAAAAAGCAAGGTAGGCGGCCATGTCTTTTTACCGATTAACCCGTTTTAGCACCTGTTTGCTCTTTTTTGCGGCGTTGTCTGCCTGTACGATGGTCGGCCCGGATTACCGCGTACCGGATGAGGCGGTTGTCAAACAGGAAAAGGCGGGCGCGGAATTTGTTTCCGCCAAAGAGCCGGTTTATGCGGAGGATGACCTGCCGCGCAACTGGTGGCAGATGTACCGGCAGGACGTCCTGAATGACCTGGTCAACAAGGCGCTGGCGGCCAATACGGATTTGAGAATCGCATCGGCCAACCTGGCTCGATCCCGGGCCATCCTGGACGAAGCGCGAAGCATGACGGACCCGATTTTTGACGTTAGCGCCGCGCCAACGTATGGCAAGAATGCGACCCAACATGGCGCCCGCAAGGACGGCAATCACTGGTTTTACGATGCGGGCGTGGGGATGTCCTACCAGCTTGACCTGTTTGGCAAAATCGCGCGGGCCATTGAAGCCGCAACCGCCGATATGGAAGCGACCCGTTCGGCCTATGACCTGATGCGGATTACCGTGATTGCCGATACGACCAGAGCCTATCTGGATGTGTGCTCATCCGGGCACCGCATTGATGTGGCGGTTCGCTCTGTCGGGCTGCAGGACAAATTTGTCGACATGACGCAGCGCCTGTCTGCTGGCGGCCGAGCAACGCCACTGGATGTGAGCCGTTCGCGGGCGCAACTGGAGCAGCTTCGCGCGGCGGTGCCGCCCCTGGTTGCCCAGCAGAAAACCGCTGTTTACCAGCTAGCCGTCCTGACGGGCGAATTGCCGGATGCTCTGACGGACAAAGTCGGGCAGTGCCGGGTGATTCCCCAACTGGCGCAGCAGATTCCGGTTGGCGATGGGGCGGCCTTGCTCAGCCGCCGCCCGGACATCCGCCAGGCAGAAAGAGCGCTTGCCGGGGCGACAGCCCGGATCGGGGTGGCAACCGCCGATCTCTATCCCAGCATCAGCCTGGGCCTGAATATTGGCAGTACCGGTACTTTTTCTGATTGGGGTTCCGGCAATTTCTTCCGCTGGGGAGTCGGACCGCTGATTTCCTGGCAATTGCCCATGACAGGCCCGGCCCGGGCGCGTATCGCGCAGGCCGAAGCCGCAACCGCAGCGGCATTGGCGGATTTTGACGGGACGGTATTGCGCGCCCTGAAGGAAGCGGAAAGCGCTCTGACGGTCTATGCCAGGGAGCTGGACAGAAACGGCGCGTTAAAGGAAGCGCGCGACCAGAGTGCCCTGGCCTCAAGCCAGGCGAACAAATTATACCGTTACGGGCGAACCGATTTCCTGACAACGCTGGATGCGGACAGGACACTGGCGGAATACGAGAGCCGTCTGGCCGAATCAGACGCCCAGCTTGCCCGTGACCAGGTCACGCTTTTCCTGGCTTTGGGCGGTGGATGGGATCCGGCGGCAACAGAAGAAAAACCGAAAAAAGAAGCGGCTGAAGGCGTGCGGCAGGAGTAATCCGCGTTTTCTTACTCCTCGCCTTTCATTTTCAGCGCTTCTTCATACAGCCGGTTTTTCTTCTTTCCCGTCAGGCGTGATGCCAGCGATGCCGCCTGGCTGACCGGGCATTGCTCCAGCAGGATGGATAAGATGCGCTTTGCCTCGGCTTCGTCCTTTTCCGTGTCTGAAGAAGCACCCTCAACCAGCAGGACGAATTCGCCCCGGAGATGATTGGGGTCGGCGTCGAGCCAGCTTCCGGTTTCCGACAGTTTGCAGCGGTGTATTTCCTCGAAAAGCTTGGTGATTTCACGGGCGATGACAATGTGGCGATCCGGCCCGAAAACCGTATGCAGGGAAGCCAGCGTTTCTTTTATCCGGTGAGGCGCTTCATATATCACCAGCGTTGCCTGGATATTTTCCAGCGATTTCAACGAGGTTTCCCGCGCGGTAGTTTTGGCAGGCAGGAAACCGGCAAAGTAAAAATGATCCGAGGCCAGCCCGCTGACGGACAGCGCGGCAATGGCGGCGGACGCGCCCGGAACCGGCATGACGCGCAATCCGGCGGAAAGCACCTCATTGACAAGAAGATGCCCGGGATCGGAAATGGCCGGTGTCCCGGCATCCGTGACCAATGCGATCCTTTCCCCTTTCAGGAGACGGCCAACCAGTTGTTCCGACATGCGGCGCTCATTGTGCTGGTGGGTCGCGATGAGTTCCTTCGAGAGGCCGTACTGGGACAGGAGCGTGCCGGTTATGCGGGTATCCTCGCATGCAACGGCATCAACCAGCGAAAGCAGGTGTAATGCCCGAAGGCTGATGTCACCGGTATTTCCGATGGGCGTTGCCATCACATACAATGCCGACAGGGGGTAATCCTGCTGGGCGACATTTTGCATGATGCGGGTCAGGGCTTTTATATTGTCGTTTTCGTCGTTCATCGGCGGTCTGCTCCTAAGTCTGATATGATTGTGCGCGAGCAGGGACGTAAAAACAAGCCATTTCGGGAAGAAGCAAAAGCCATGTCAGGCGTTACAGCGCAAAAGACAAAAAAGCAGTCCGGCCAGGCAGGAGAAGATGCGGCACTGGCTTATCTGCAGCAGCAGGGGCTGACACTGGAGGCGCGTAATTTCAGTTGCCGGATGGGCGAAATCGACCTGGTCATGAAGGATCGCGGCACGCTGGTTTTTGTGGAAGTCAGAAAACGCAGCGGAGGGGATTTTGGCGGTGCCATTGCAAGCATTACTTATGCCAAGCAGTTGCGCCTTGTCAAAACCGCGCAGCTGTTTTTGCAGAAGCTGGGCAGGGAACCGGCCTGCCGGTTTGATGCGGTTGTACTGGATGGCGGTAAAATGACCTGGCTGAAAAACATTATTGATGGCATGTGATGGGTCATCAGGAAACAGGAAAAAGACGGAAATCATGAGAAACCAGCGCATACTCGGACATTTTAATGAAAGCGCCGAACTGAAGGCACAGTCCGCCGCTGTTCTGGCGCAGCCCATATCGGATGCCGTTGACATGATGTTTGCGGCGCTGTCGCAGGGAAACAAGATACTGGCATGCGGCAATGGCGGCTCTGCCGCAGACTGCCAGCACTTTGCGGCAGAACTGGTTGGCCGTTTCGAGCGCGAACGCCTGCCGCTGCCCGGCATTGCGCTGACAACCGACACTTCCATTCTCACGGCGGTCGGCAATGATTACGGGTTCCGGGATGTTTTTGCCAAGCAGGTGCAGGCATTCGGGCAGCCGGGGGACGTTTTGCTGGCGATATCCACTTCGGGCAATTCGGCCAATGTACTGGCCGCGATGGAAGCCGCGAAAGATCGCGATATGGGCGTTATTGCCCTGACCGGCAATGGCGGCGGGAAAATGGGGGAGTCGCTCTCGGAGCTTGATGTGCATATTTGTGTTCCCCACACCCGAACCGCCCGCATCCAGGAAGTCCATCTTTTGGTGATCCACTGCATTTGTGACGGAATTGATGCCGCGCTGTTTGGAGGAGATATTGATGAGTAAGGAAAGTGCTGCAATCCGCTGGAAACGGTTTTTGGGAGTTTGTCTTTTATGCGGGACTGCCGCTCTTGTGCTGGAAGCCTGCGTCCCGGCCGCCCTTGTCGGTGGCGGCGTAGCCGGTTCGATGGCGGCATCGGATCGACGGACATTCGGAACCCAGACGGAAGACCGGACGATTGGCTTCAAGGGGGAATCCGTTGCCGACGCTGTTGTCGGAAATCAGGGACATGTCAGCGTGACCAGCTTTAACCGGCTGGTGCTGATTACTGGCGAGGTGCCCAATGAGGGGATGAAAACCCGTGTGGCAAGTGAAGTCAAACAGGTGCCCAATGTCCGGAATATTGTGAACATGCTTGAGATTGGCGCGCCGTCCAGCATGGGTTCGCGATCCAGCGATTCACTGATTACCGCCAAAGTCAGCGCCAGCTTTCTGGATGCCAAAGACCTCTATTCCAATTCCCTGAAAACGGTCACCGAGCGTGGTGTTGTCTACCTGATGGGACGAGTGACCGAGCGTGAGGGCAACCGGGCCGCGGAAGTCGCCAGCATGGTTCCCGGCGTGCAGCGCGTCGTCAAGGTTTTTGAGCATATCAGCGAAGAAGAGCTCGAAAGCATGAAGGTGCAAATCGTTCCGCCAGCGGAGCCGCCCAGCGCGACGGATACCTATCACGGCGCGGAAGAATACCAGTAATAAAAAGCGCTTGATGACGGAAGGGTTCCCCTTTTTTGTCCGCCCTCAGATCGTGCCGTTTTCGGTAATGATGCAATCCAGCGCAATATCGTATGCCTGGATCGGGAAATCGCTTTTCAGGCATGAATAGGCAATGCCGATGGTATGCGGACGAGGCGTTTCTTCCAGTGTCCGGTCAAAATAACCGCCACCGTACCCCAGGCGAAAACGATCCGGGGTGAATCCCAGGCAGGGTACCAGGAGCGCCTGGGGAAGCGGGACAAAATCCCTGGTCTCCGGTGTCAAGATGCCGTAGCTGTCCTTGGCCAGCGGGTCGCCCGGCGTCCATTTCACAAATTGCAGTGGCGCGGCCTTTTCGACGACAACCGGCAGGAAAAGGGTTATCCCCTTACGGAACAGGGTGTCATAAAGCGCCATCAGGTCGGGTTCATTCCGTGTTGAAAAGTAGGCGCCCAGTGTTGTTATGGCGCGTTTTTCCAGATGCACTTCAAGATACCGGCTGATTTTCTGATCCCACTCGCGCCGCTTTTCATCATCCAGGCTGCATCGCAAAGCGAGCAACGAGCGACGAAGGCCGGACTTGATATCCTGCCGGGCGTCAGGTGCGTCAATGGGCTTTCTGGTATCTGGTGGTACACTCATGTCTGTAATGTCTGTATGCCGAATTATTGAGTAAAAGCGGAGCAAACTGTGCGCAATTATCTGAAAAATCTGTCATGCTTTCTGGGCGCGTTCCTGGTACTGGCCTCAGCACACGCCTTGCCGGATCTGTCCACAACCTCAGCCCAGGATGATGCCTTCCTTGAATTGCGGGACGCGGTACGCAAGCCCGACCCGGTCAGGGTCGAGTACCTTGCTGCCAGCCTGTCGGATTATCCTGTCGCGTCTTACGTGGCGTATTATCGCCTGAAATCCCGCATTGAAACGGCCAGTGATTCAGAAATAACGGGATTTCTTTCAAAATATGAAAACAGCGCCATCGCCGACCGGCTTCGCAATGACTGGCTGCTGGTTCTTGGAAAAAAAGGGCAATGGGCCACGTTTGACCGGGAATATCCGCTATTTCAGCTCAAAGACGATTCTCAACTGAAATGCTATGCGCTGGTTTCCCGCGCGGTAAAAGGTGAAGACGTTGCCCAAGCCGCGCGCGAACTGCTGGATACACCAAAAAAAGGCACTGACGGATGCCATACCCTCATTGCCACGTTAAAACAAAAAGGCCAGTTCAGTGACGATGATCTCTGGTATCAGGCAAGAACCGCAGCGGAAGGCAGCCCTGTTGGCGTGGTAAAGCGCCTTGCCGTCCTGGCAGGCGCCCATCCGACAGATGTTTCCCGCGCAATGGAGATGCATGCAGTGGTTTTGTCCAAAGGCCCCGGCCCTGTTCGCCAGACCCATGAAGTTTTTATTCTGGCACTGGGGCAACTGGCAAAAAAAGACCCCCAGCAGGCAGCCGCCGTACTCAAGGGAGCCGAAAACCGGCTTACCCTGTCTGAGCGCAGTGCTGCCTGGGCGCAGATAGCGCTTCCCGCGTCCCTTTCCCTTTCTTCCGAGGCGCTGGGTTACTGGAAAAAGGCCGAAGGCGCGCCTCTTTCAAGCTATGCACAGGAATGGCGGCTCAGAATGGCTTTGCGTTCACACGACTGGAATGCCGTAGACAAGTGGATTGATGAAATGCCGACGGCGACGAGGGATGATGCGACCTGGGTTTACTGGAAAGGACGGGCGCGCCTAGTTGCCGGGGACAGCGAAACGGCGAACCGTTATTTCGCCAGCATTGCCGGGCAGCACCATTTTTACGGCCAGTTAGCCCTGGAAGAGCAGGGGAGAAAAATTACCGTGCCTGAAATGGCGCCGCCGGTGACAGAGGCGGAAGTCGCGCCGATGGCAAAAAATCCGGGATTTCAGCTGGCACTGAAATTCTTTTCCATGAACATGCGTTTTGAAGGCGGCAGGGAGTGGAACTGGCAATTGCGGGGCATGAATGACCGCCAGTTACTCGCGGTTGCCGAATTTGCCAGACGCAACGGTGTGCTGGATCGGATGGTCAACACTTCTGACAGGACAAAAAACGAAATCAACTTTGCGCAACGCTTCCCCATGCCCTTTAAAGACAACATGAAACTGGCAGCGAAAGACCAGAGGGTGGATATGTCGTGGGCTTATGGCCTGATTCGCCAGGAATCCCGCTTTATCATGGATGCGCGCTCGACAGCAGGGGCGTCCGGCCTGATGCAGCTTATGCCGGCAACGGCGAAACTGGTCGCAAAAAAAATCGGCATGACCGACTACAGTGCCTCGCAGATCAACAGTTTGGAAACCAATATCCTTCTGGGCACGAATTATCTGAGAATGATGCTGGATCAACTTGATGACTCTGAAGCCCTGGCTACCGCCGGATATAATGCCGGGCCGAGAAGACCCCTGGCCTGGCGTTCACGGCTGACACGAACCGTTGAGGGCGCGATTTTCGCGGAAACCATCCCGTTCAGCGAAACGCGGGATTATGTCAAAAAAGTGATGTCCAACGCGACTTATTATGCCGCGCTGACAGAAGGCCGTCCCCAGTCACTGAAGGCGCGCATGGGGAAGGTTTCCCCTCCCTGACGACATAGCCCCTGCCTGTACTGCAGGAAAAACGGATTAGGGATATGATAGAAAAAATGGCATCAGACATTTGGCCGCCATTGAATCCGGCTGTCATGCCCTTATCTGAAACAGAGGGATAAAGAAGGGACAAACATGAAAATCTATACTGTTGGAGGCGCTGTTCGCGACATGCTGCTCGGATTGCCGGTACGGGATCGCGACTATGTTGTGGTTGGCACAACGGTCGATATGATGCAGCTTCTGGGTTTCCTGCCTGTCGGCAAGGATTTCCCTGTTTTCCTGCATCCGGAAACGAAGGAAGAATACGCGCTGGCCAGAACCGAGCGCAAAATCGGCCCCGGATACAAGGGATTTGAATTCCATGCGTCCCCGGATGTCCGGCTGGAAGAAGATCTTGAGCGGCGCGACCTGACCATGAACGCGATGGCGCTGTCCAAAGACGGCGAACTGATCGACCCCTTTGGCGGACAGGAAGACCTGAAAAAACGCCTGTTCAGGCACGTTTCACCGGCTTTTGCGGAAGACCCGGTGCGAATTTTACGGTTGGCGCGTTTTGCTGCGCGTTTTCCCGATTTCACCATAGCGCCGGAAACGATGGACCTGATGAAAAAAATGGTTCAGTCAGGGGAAGCCGATGCCCTGGTGCCGGAGCGGGTGTGGCAGGAACTTTCTCAGGGGCTGATGGAAAAACAGCCTTCCCGCATGCTGATGGTTCTGCGTGAATGCGGTGCGCTGGAACGGATTCTCCCGGAACTGAATGCGCTGTGGGGCGTGCCGCAACCGGAGCACTGGCACCCGGAAATCGATTCCGGTGTCCACACCATGCTGGCACTCGACTATTCGGCAAAACAGGGGTACCCGCTCCAGGTGCGTTTTGCGGTTCTGCTGCACGATCTTGGCAAGGGCACAACGCCTCCCCATCAGTGGCCGCATCACCGCGCGCATGAAGAAAGGGGTGTCCCGCTGGCAGAGGCGGTTTGCCGCCGGTTGCGGGTATCCAACATGTACCGGGATATTGCCATCATGACGACCCGGGAGCACGGCAATGTCCGCCGCAGCCGCGAGCTTCGCTCCAGAACCGTTGTCATGCTGCTGGAGCGTTGCGATGCCTTCAGGAGACCCGAACGCTTCATGAACGTGATTGATGCCACGGAATGCGATTTACGCGGCCGCAAGTCGGAAACGGTCAGCAAGGAAAATATCGAGTTTCCGCAAAGGGACTTCTGGCAACAGACCCTGAATGCCGCGCGCAGTGTTGATGCGGCTGCCATCGTGCAGTCGATGGGCGGAGAGGTGGAAGAAATTCCGCGAGTCCTTCACCGGGCGCGGGTTGAGGCCGTGTCGGATTTCATTATCGCCACTTACCTCACGCCGGGCGCGGATAACGGGGAGGCAGAAAACGCACCGGCGTCCCATCCGGCGCCGCAATCTTCCGAGACAGTCGCACAATCACTTTGATTGGCGGGTTCCTGTAAAAAAGGCGGGAAACCGCCTTTTTTCCGTTAGAATCCCGTTTTTCAGATAACAACCTGCTCCACCCACGCCACCAGGAATTGCCATGTCAGCGCTTCATTATCCTTTCGCACGAACTACGCCGGAATGGGGCGTTCCGATGGAAGTCGCTCCCGGCATCAAATGGCTGCGCATGCCCCTGCCGTTTGCGCTGGATCATGTCAATTTGTGGATGATTGCGGAAAATGACGGCTGGTGCCAGGTCGATACCGGATTGACCTGGGAGCCGGTCAAGGCGATCTGGCTGGAATTATTCAAAACCCACAAACTGACCCGCCAGATTGTTACCCACTATCATCCGGATCATGTCGGCCTTGCCGGATGGCTGCAACAGGAAAAGGATATTGCGCTGTGGATGACACAAGGCGAGTACCTGACCGCCCAGGCCGTTGCGGAAGCCTCCGGCAGCTATAACGTCGATTCAATGGTTGAGCTGTTCCGTCATCACGGCCTGGACAGGAAACGTCTGGATGCCTTGAAACGCCGGGGCAATATTTACCGGGTGGGGGTACCCTGCCTTCCGCCGGTTTTCCATCGCCTGCTGGACAACCAGATCATCCGGATCGGCGAACATGACTGGCGGGTGATCGTGGGTTACGGACATGCTGTCGAGCATGCCTCGTTTTACTGCGAAGCGAAAAAGGTGCTGATCTCAGGAGACATGCTGCTGCCCGGTATTTCGACCAACATTCCCGTTATGGCGCCCAACCAGCGCGACAATCCGCTGAAACTGTATCTGGATTCCCTGCAACGCTACCGCGATCTGCCCGAAGAGACACTGGTGCTACCTTGTCACGGACGGCCCTTTGTTGGCGCCCATGCACGGGTTGATTTTCTGGAAGAACATCACCGCAATCGCTGCAATATCATTCTTGATGCTGTGCGGGAGCCCAAAACCGCCTGTGACCTGCTTCCCATCCTGTTTGACTGGGGAGAACTGGATACCCATCAACTGATGTTTGCGATGGGAGAATCCATTGCCCACCTGAACTACCTGGAAGAAAAAGGGCAGGTAAAGCGTATTGAGGATGAGCAGGCAGGAATTGTCCGCTTTCAGGGGATTTAATAACCAAGCAACTGCAACAGCCAGGGCGTCAACAGCCCTGTCAGGGTGCCGTTCAATATCAATCCCAGGCTGGAATAAGCACCCAGTCTCCGCGTTTTCTGCATGGCGTGCGCCGTTCCGACCGCATGCGCGGCGGCGCCCAGCGCCAGTCCCTGTGCAATCCGGCTTCTGACGTGAACCAGCTTCAGGAAACCCAGCCCGAAAATGGCGCCAAAAATACCCGTCAGGATCACGATGACGGCAGTGAGTGCCGGAATACCGCCAAGCACGCGGGAGACTTCCATCGCAATCGGCGTGGTTGCGGATTTGGGCGAAAGCGAAACACACACTTCAGGGGACGCGCCCAGGGCTTGTGCAATAAAGACAGCAGAAAAAACACCCACAATACAGGCAGCAAGCTGCGAGGCGAAAATCGGCATCGCCTGTTTCCTGATCTGTTCCATTTGCTGGTAAAGCGGCACACCCAGGGCGACAATGGCGGGCTTCAGCAAAAAGGCGATGTACCGGCTGCCGCCTTCATATGAGTCATAAGGGATATTGCCCGCCTTGAGGATCAGGATAATGATGGCAATAGACAGGAGGATCGGATTCAACAGCACCCATCCCAGCCGTCGCTGCAGCAACTGGGCACCCCAGAAAATCACGATAGTCAGCGTGATATAAAAAATCTCACTGTGCACGAAATGGCTCATGGGCGTCGGCGAACGAGTTGGTAAGTCCAGCCGGTAACAGCAAGAACCAGCAGCGTACTGCCAATAGTCGCAACCGTAATGGGAAGCCATTCTGCCGCGATCAGGTCAAAGTACAACATAAGCGCAACCCCCGGCGGGACAAAAAATAGCCCGAAGTTGAGCAGCAGGAAATCCGAAATACCCTTGACCCAATCCAGCCTGATCAAGCCGACTTTTAGCAGAAAAGCCAGAAGCAGCATGCCGATCAGGGCAGAGGGAAACTTGGTTCCCGTCATGGCAACCACCCCTTCGCCAAAGGCCAGGCACAGAAAAATAATGACGCATTGCCGGAGGATATGCATGGTCTGCTCCTATTCAAAGGAATAACAGGGATACTTTACAGGAATATGGGGAGGATAAAAAACTCAAGGAGAAAATGCGGACGGCGTTTTCGTGCTGGTGCCGCGTTAGTGAAGCGGTTTCTCTTCCGGATCGATAAAACCGGGATGGTTTTCCGCCAGCATGCGTGCCAGAGCGTCTTCACATTCCCTGCTGCCTGCGGCAATCCCTTTTTCATACCATTTCCGGGCCGAATCCCCGTTTTTTTCAACACCCGTCCCGGTTTTATAAAGAGACGCGAGCCAGGCATATGCTGGCATATACCCCTGTTCGATAGCCGCTTCCAGAAGGGAAAGCCCTTTTTCGACATCCGTCATCCCGTGCGTACCGGCAACCAGATAATGCCCCAAAATTGCCGTGGTGCGGACATCGCCCTGTTCAGCCACCTTGAAAAGCCAACGATGTCCTTCCTCAATATCCCGAGAAACAAACCGGCCCGCAAAGTACATATCCGCGAGGTGATTACCCGCATTGGTATAGCCGCTATCGAAAGCCGCTTCCAGCATACCCATGCCTTTTTCTGCATTTGCGATACACCCTTCCCCCGTCAGCAGCATCATGCCGACAGCCGCCCGCGCCGAAACGACACCACCATCAGCACCGCGCGACAGGAGCTCGAAAGCTTTTTTTGCGCTTTTCCTCACCCCGAAACCGGATTGATAAAACCAGCCCAGGTTAGCAAAAGCACGGGGTTCTCCAGCCTTTATCGCCTTTTCATACCACTCTACGGCAGAAACAAAATCCTGCGTAACCCCAATCCCCATCGCATGAATTTTCCCCATGTGAAAAAGCGCCGTGGCATCCCCTTCATCTGCCAACTTCCGTATGCGCTCAATCGCACGAGGATAATAAAGCGGCCTCAGGTCTTCGGCATCGCCGATTTCGTTGATGCGTTTATGGGCATCTTCCGTATGTTTGCCGTTAGCTGGCGCATGGATCGTATAACAGATAAAGTCCCCTCTGGAAGGACTGTTTCTGATTTCCTCCCAGATAATCCTGTCGATTTCAGTGTCGTCAATTTGATGCATGGAGATTGAATTATTCCTGTTCTGATTTTTCCTCAGACGTGTCTTTTCGAGCCTTTTTTATCAGAAGCCAGCGTGGCGCATTAAAGTGGACCAACCGACGATAAAGAATGACGTATAAAGCAATAAAAACGAGTGTACTTATTTGTAGAAACAGGGTGTTTTGCCAGAAAAGCATAGCAGGAACAACTGAAATGGAGCACAAAAACCAAAGGTAAGGGGATGTCATCGCATTTCGGGTCGTTTTTTCCTTCGCCACTTTACTGCCAACAGCCCAGCGCACCAAGCGTTTGTATATCAACTGATGAAGATGTGCTGCATCCGGCATATCCGGGGCGCTTCCGCGTAAGATGGCGCGTCGATAGATGGAAAAAACCGTCTCAAAGATTGGATAAATTAAGACCAGCAGGGGAAACCACGGCGATACAGACGAATTCCTGGCAACCAGCAAAACAGACAATTCAGCGAGCATGAATCCAATAAAATAGGCACCGCCATCCCCCAGAAAAATAAGCCCTCTCGGATAATTCCAGACAAAAAAACCGAGGATTGCGCCTATCATTGCCAACGAAGTTCGCCAGATTAGCGTATCGCCAATCAGAAAGCCGACATATCCCAGTGCGGCTAACATCAGAACAGTCACCATGCTGGCGAGTCCATTGTAGCCATCGATAATATTGACAGCATTTGCCACACCGCTTACAGCAATCATTGTGAATAATAAAGAAACAGGCCAAAAAGCGATGATGAGATCAATGATGGGAAGATCCAGTTTAGATACGGTAGCGCCAAGAAAGTGGGAGCCAAGCGCAGCGGCAATCATGGTTAAAAATAACCTGATTTGAGGGCGGATTTTTTTTGTGCAGTCCTCAACAATCCCACCTAAAAAAGCGGGAAAAGAGGAAAGAATTAGCATGCTGAAGGCATTAACATCCGTATTATTGGATATAACTAGCCAACCAACCATTGTGATCATTGCGATCATAATACTTAGACCGCCAATTCGTGGAACTGCTCGGGAGTGGAATTTTTGAACGCCAGTCAGATCATGATCAGCAGTGTATTTGCTGTGCACATTCTGAAATCTAAGAATAAGCAAGGTTATAACTAAAGAAGTAAAAAATGGCAGGGCAAGGTATTGCATTAGTGCTTTATGTTAGTGATGTAATCGTACCATTTTATATCATTTGCGTTTTTTCAAAAGAGGATGGGAAATGTGCTTGCGAAAGCTCTCCCTAGAATGCGGTATTCTATTTATGAAAGAGATTTTGATTGATTTTCTCTGTCGAGAAGATTAAGTACAATTTTTTTATATTTATTGGTACTTAATGGGCGAGTATAGTTTTCTTCGAAACATTTTCTCGCCCCCTGAGACATTTTTTGAACAAGTTCGGGATTTTTGAGCAAATTCAGCAAGAACTGAACAATACCTTTGTCATTGCCTTCGTGAAAGGCAACGCCTGCTTGATATTTTTCGAGGTCATGAACGATATCTGTGTTTTTTTCCATTATTGCGAGAATAGCGCGCCCCGCTGCGAGTGAACTATAAGTTTTGGACGGTACCCCAAAACCTTCCACTCCCTTTGCTAGGCTAACGACGTGCAAATCTGCAATGGTCTGTAAACCCCAATAATCTTCGCCTATCAAGAAATCGTAGAAAACACAATTTTTCATGTGAAATTCAAGCGCATTTCTTTTTATATCAGGGTATTTTACGCCGTGCCCACAGAATGCGAACAATATGTCCGGGTTTGATTTTAGCGTTTTGGCTGCCTGCATTAATGTATTCATGTCTTGGCAGACCCCCATATTGCCTGCGTATAGTATGATCAGCTTATATTTGGTGCGGAGCAATGCAAATGTTGGATGTAATTTTTTTGACGATTCTTGAGGTTGGGGAGGGTCATACCAGTTATGTATGACTTCAATTTTGCTTCCAGCGACATTTTTTCGTTCGAGAGCTTTTTTCATGTCATCAGATAGAGCGATCAGTTTGGTCGCTCTAGCATAAGATATGCTATTGATAAAATTAAACATTTTTTGCATTAGGCCGCCTGATCTAATGGCATTTGAGACCACCCCAATTTCAGGGTAAATGTCATAATTTACAAGAATATATTGTGTGCCAAAGAATATATTTGCAAAAGCAATAACAATGGGGAGCGTGGGCGGGGTTGTAAAAACAACAATTAACTTATATTGTCGTATTTTTAATAGCTGTCGAAATGCGGATAGAGTAAAAGACAGGGTATTAATGATGCGCCCGAGAGAGGAGCTTCTTTTAGTGGATATGCTACGTAGTCGATGAATATCAATGTCATTTATGACTTCCTTCAGAGGAACCGGTTTGCCTTGATAATATTCTGTTGGATATCCGCAAAGCACATCTATATCTACACCCGCGTGGGTCAAATCGGATGCAAGTTGATAAGCAAGTGTTGCTGAAGTAACGTATTCAGGATAGAAATACTGGCAAACAAATAAAAGTTCGCGCTTGTTTTTGGGCATTGATTACTCTTGATGTGGAGGGTTAAGCAGGGAAGCTTTAATTGTAGCTTGGGCCCCACTAATATGAGTGATCCAATATTAATTTTTTTATTATAAGACGAATATTTGAAGATGACGTTGAGCTTATCTAGTATTTTGATGTTACGAGCGATATAGAGGCAAAAACCATGCTCGTGCCATGAAAGCCCCCTAACCAGCGGCACACACCAAACATTTTTGCGAACTAATAGATCTAGCCAGAGAACTCTACTCCAAGGGTACCAAAGCCCGTTTGGAGAAGGTGCCGCCAGTAGCGTATTTAGTACAGATGGTTGCCAACTGGTTTACTATCATTTCGAAGAATGATTCACCAAGGCCATTCATTGATAGCTAAAATATTGGCGGCACACAAAATTTCTGTCCTTGCCGATTTAAGAAGTTTGCATTTGTATTTTCTTTGGCATTTGATGTATATGTATATTTTTAACAAATTTTCATCAAAAGGAAGCAAATGGTGTTTAAAGACAAAACCATATTGATTACGGGGGGGACTGGCAGTTTTGGTAATGCCATGGTACGCCGACTTATCAGTGACAATGTACGGGAGATACGAATATTTTCTCGTGATGAAAAGAAGCAAGATGACATGCGTCGTATGTATGGCTCTCCGCTTTTAAAATTTTATATAGGAGATGTCAGAAATGCTGACTCTATTCGTTCTGCAATGCCAGGTGTAGATTATGTATTTGCTGCAGCGGCCTTAAAGCAAGTCCCATCTTGCGAATTTTTTCCTATGGAAGCGGTTCGCACAAATATAGAGGGAACGCATAATGTACTTAAAGCCGCATCTCAATACGAGGTAAAAAACGTGGTTTGTTTGTCAACGGACAAGGCCGTTTATCCTATTAATGCCATGGGGATATCAAAGGCGATGATGGAAAAAGTTATGGTTGCCGAAAGTCGCATTTCAACGCCCACCATAATGTGTGGTACGCGTTACGGTAACGTTATGTATTCACGTGGAAGTGTTATTCCTCTTTTTATCGAACAGATAATGGCAGGGCAACCGATCACGATAACAGACCCTGATATGACGCGCTTTCTGATGTCTTTGGAGGACTCTGTTGATCTAGTTTTATATGCTTTTTTAAACGCCCATCCAGGAGATATTTTTGTTCAGAAATCGCCTGCCTGTACAATTGGTAATCTGGCGCATGCGCTAAAGGAATTGTTTAATGTCGATAATCCAATACAAATAATTGGTACCCGCCACGGAGAAAAGCGCTATGAAAGCCTTCTGACAAGAGAGGAAATGTCTGTTGCCGATGATATGGGCAGCTATTATCGTATTCCTGCGGATCAGCGGGATTTGAATTACACCATGTATTTTGATAAAGGCAAGAGCAATTGGTCCGGCGATGAATATAACTCTGATAATACGCATAGATTGGATATTCCTGAAATAAAAGACGTACTGATGTCTTTGCCAGAAGTCCGGAATGCATTAGAAGTTTTTAAAGTATGAATGTACTAATAACAGGTGCGCATGGTTTTATTGGAAAGAACCTGCAAGCTAATTTGGACTTAATGCCGGAGATAAGGGTTCTGGCATTTACGGCAACGGACACTATTGAGCACCTTCGGAAACTGTTGGCCAAAGCAGATATTGTGGTGCATCTCGCTGGAATTAATCGGCCATCAAATCCTTCCGAGTTTGAGACAGGAAATGCTGAATTCACAAGAATCTTGTGCAATGAAATAGAAAAAACAGGTCGAAATATTTCAGTTGTTTTAACTTCATCAATTCATGCTGTATTGGAGAATCCCTACGGGAAAAGCAAGAAGGCAGCGGAAGAAGCCGTTTTTTCTTATGCCAGGAGAACAGGCGCAGCAGTTTATGTTTATCGTTTACCGGGCGTTTTTGGGAAGTGGTGCAAGCCAAATTACAAAAGTGTAGTTTAAACCTTTTGTTACAATACAGCACATAACCAGACGTTGCGCATTGATAATCCGGTTCATGAAATAACGCTCGTTTATATTGATGATGTTGTGGAAGAGTTGATTCTGGTTCTTAAGGAGAAAGTTGCTCCAAACGCCAACAATTTTTTGACAGTACAACCGGAATACCGCATTAGCCTGTCCGGATTAGCAGATACGCTTAAGAAATTTCATGAGTCCAGAATAGGGCTACTGCATAACTATGATCGATCCGATCCGTTTGTCGCGAAACTATATGCGACATACCTTTCGTATTTGCCACAAGAAAATCTGGCTATATCGGCTGATATGAAACATGATGATCGAGGTTTTTTCGCTGAGCTTATTAAATCATCCTGTTTTGGCCAGATCAGTGTTTCACGTACCCGGCCGGGTATTTCCAGGGGTAGTCATTGGCACAATACAAAAGTTGAGAAATTTATCGTTATTGAGGGGGAGGCTGTAATTAAATTCCGCAAAATAGGGGATAGCGAGGTTTTTGAATACGCTGTTTCAGGGAAAAATATTCAAATCATTGATATTCCACCAGGTTATACGCATTCAATCACTAATGTTGGTTCTCAAGATGTTTTGACCATTTTCTGGGCAGGGGAGTTGTTCGACCCTGACAAGCCTGATACATATTATCAAGAGGTATAACTTGATGAAACTAAAAGTAATGACCATTTTGGGAACGCGCCCAGAAATAATACGCCTCAGCGAATGTATAAAAGCATGTGATCGTTATTTTGAGCATATCCTTTGTCATACAGGGCAGAATTATGATTACACATTGAACCAGATTTTTTTTGAAAATCTTGGTTTGAGAGAGCCGGATCATTATTTGGCATGTGTCGGAACTACTTTGGGCGAAACAATCGGAAATGTCATTGCCAAGAGTTATGATCTCCTTGTGCAGGAAAAACCCGATGCATTGTTAATACTTGGGGATACAAATTCGGCGCTTTGTGCTATTTCTGCCAAAAGACTCAAGATTCCTATTTTTCATATGGAAGCCGGAAATCGTTGTTTTGACCAGAATGTCCCTGAGGAAATCAATAGGAAAATTGTTGATCATATTTCGGATATCAATTTGCCTTATACAGAACATAGCCGTCGTTATTTGCTCTCGGAAGGATTGCGACCAGAGTACGTTTTTGTGACAGGCTCGCCCATACGTGAAGTTCTGGAAAAAAACATGAGTCGAATAGACGCCAGCAATGTTCTTTCTGGATTGAATTTAGAGAAAGACCAATATTTAATTCTTTCTGCACACCGGGAGGAAAATGTAGACATAAAATCAAATTTTTTTTCTCTGATGAATGCGATTAATCTTGTCGCAGAGCAAATTAAATTACCAATTATTTTTTCTACGCATCCTCGAAGCAAAAAGAAAATAGAAGAAAACGGGTTTAAATTTCACCCACTGGTGCGTTCTTTGCCGCCATTTGGATTTCACGACTATATTGCTTTACAGAAAAATGCCTATTGCGTGTTGTCTGACTCTGGAACATTATCAGAGGAAAGTGCCATATTAAATTTTCCCTCTGTATTAATCAGGACATCGACAGAACGCCCAGAAGTTATTGACAAGGGAATATGCATTGTTGGAGGAATTTCTAAACAATCTATTTTGCAATCACTTTTCTTGGCGAGGGCAATATGGGAAAAACAGAAAGTCGTACCTACAGTATCTGATTATACCGACTCTAATGTTTCCGAAAAAGTTGTTCAGATTATTCAAGGGTATGTCGAGGTGGTGAATCAACGAATATGGAAAAAAGAAATAAGTTGGTAGTGAAGAGGTCTTCTTTTATGAGGTATTTTTCTTGCTGAAAGTTGCCAGAAGTTGGAATGTGTCATTGGCGCATATTTTCCAAGAATACTTCTGGGCATTTTTAAAATTTTTTTCAGTATTTTGAGTCCGTTTTTCAGAAGAATCAATTAAGGTGCGTAAAGCCTGAACAATTTCAGCAGGTTGTTCAGGATTAAAATAGATGCCTCCATCGCTTAATACCTCAGGCATTGGTCCTCGGTTAGAGGATGCAACGGGCAAGCCGCTTGCCATCATTTCCAGCAAAATATTTGGCAGGTTTTCACAACTTGAGGCAAAAAGCCCCAAGTCGGCTTTCAGGTAGTAATGATGCAGTTTGTCAAAAGAAACCGCACCGTGGTAGTAAATAAACTGATGTTCTGGATCCGAAGATGAAATAGATTTATTCATCAAATTGAAAGCATGTGGTGTGGCTGACCCGATAAGATCAAGTATAACAGGATATCCCTCTTTTCTTAAAATTGAAATGGCATCAATAACATGCCATTGGTGTTTGTATAAATCAATTGTTGATACATATAGAATACGAAAGGGATTTTTGGTGTTGTAATGAGAGATATCCTTTTGTTTTCGAGGTGGAGAAAAAAAACGGGAGTTGATGCCCAATGGAATAAGCGCACTATCTTTGGGGAGAGAGGGGAGAAGTTTCTCAATATTTTTTTTTGCATATTGGGACAAGAAAATCAGAGCGCTGGCCTTTTTAAAACTTCTTGACTGTGTGAGCCTTAATAAAAGAAGTTTGCATGCGAAGGTTGAGTATCCATATCGTTTTATCTCTGTCCACTCGAAAGGAAGCATGTTTTGACAGATGGTTACAACGGGTCTGAAAGAAGTGGTAAAGCTGCCTCCAGGTACAAGAAGAACCGTGCAGCTCATTTTTTTGACAGCATTGGTCAGCTTAAAATATTGCCAGCATGTTCTTGATATCAAATTTCCATTAAGTGCCTTAGGGCTGATTTTTTTTAGCCAGGGTTTTTCTGGTATTAAGGCCAGGGTTTGTTCACCACCCCAGACTATAATTTTTTTTATGCCATATGCGGTTGGAGTAGCCGCTTGCAAAAGTTCAAGAAGGTGTGTGACCCCGCCACCCCCGCGAATGTTTGTTGCATCAATTCCTACAATTATTTCTTTTTCTTCCATCTTTTAAAAATGCTATTAAATTTTATGGCGCTATATGATAGCAGAATTTTGTTGTGGTTTTTCTTGATAAACAAAAACAGGGATTAATATAATGAGTGGAATAAATATTGAAAAAAAGCAATTTGAAATAAAATCCAATCCGTTTCTAATAAAGAACTGAACAAATGGAAACGTCAGGGAGTATAAAATTATCATTGTGGGAGAGGGATTTGTTATTGTTTTTATATAAACAAAATAAACAATCCATGAAAATATGATTGAGTATAAAAACACGCCTATAACGCCAAAGTTAAGATAGCCTTCTCCTATAATTGTTCCTGCAAATGTTGATCCATTTTCGGTAAATACGTGATGATAAAATGTGGATGTTAAATAAAGCATAAATCCATGGTTAAGAGGCTTTTCCGGCCAAAAATATCTCGGGATATATGATAAAAGATATTGAAAATTTGTAAGGCCAAAAAGATGCTGTTGTGTTTCATGTACAATTCGAGATGTAACATCAAATACGCTGTAGTCCCAGCTTAAATCTACTAAAATATTCTTTAATCCAAAATGATTATAGGAAACATTTGCCCACCGAAAGTCAGGAGAGCGCATAATAATACGGATTTTTCCCAATATGAAATTTAAGTAGAGTAATACTAGCCCAATGATAATGATATAGCTTGTTTTTTTATATGATAAATTTATATTTTTTGTAAAAGCGTACATTATTCCATATGTCATTATCATGAGGATGGCGCTTCCGCGGCCAGATGAAAACAAGGCTATTACGGGGGATGCTAGTAGCAATATTGCTATAATAAACATCCATTCCCTGTTTTTTGATTTTATGTAGCAATAAAGGCATATTGCAGATAGTATAAGATGGATGCGTTGACAGATTATAAAAATAAAGTAAAACTTAAACTTTTGGGGGGTGTGAAATCGAATTCCCGTGTTTGTCAGGGCAGAGCCATATATAAGTATTCCCGACAATACTATTATGGAGGTTATCAAATAAGTTAACGAAAGAAGTCTGGCTCTAGATAAAATAAGATTGTTTTTTAGCGAATTGTTGTCAATGGTTTTTTTTATCGAAAATTGGTATGGAATCAGAATGGCGATCAATGAAATCAATGAAAGCTGAATAACCCATATTATTCTTTTTGCGTCAAAGTATTCAAAATCCAAAGTGGATGCATTTAAAAAGAAAATAACAGCGGGCCGATAAGCAAATATCAAAATAAAAGTGATTAGGATGTAAGGTATTGGAGAAAGAAAAAAACCTCCGCTAGATGCGTACAGTTTCTGGTTCTTTATTATGCTGTTATAAAACATAATGACTACGGCTATAATGGAGGAAAAAAGCAGAATGGTTTCACTTTTCATCAGAATTTTTTGAGCAAATATAAAACTCACTTGCTGGAGCAAATTTTTTTATGAGGGATGTTCTGTGGTAGGAATAATTAAAACTGAATATTCGGCATAAAATTATATCAATAATTGTTGACGTTTTGTGCCTGAAAACGGAGTTTTCTAGTTTAGAGTAGAGACTGGAGAAAGGGGGGAAGATGCATGAGTTTTTCTTCAATATAGTAAATCCGGAATCCAAAATGATGCGGGAGAATATAACCCTTGGAATGCCGCGCTCATTTTTTGTTACCCCTTTTCGTTCTTTTCTCCAATCCCCCATTGAGGTTGTTGGTTCCCGAATAAGCAAAAATCCATTTGGTGCCAGGCATCGATAGAGTTCTGATAACATAAAAGATACATTTGGTATGTGGTGCAGGACTCCAAAACATGTGATTAGATCAAAATAATTATCCGGAATGTCAATAACGCCTGTCGGAGTCGCTTGAATGTACCGGATGCGCGAACTTTCCTGATTGACATGAAAGGAAGCGGAGCTGTCGATGAGAGTAATGCTTGAGCATAATTCCGCAATGGGATGCAATTCGTGACCATAAGCACTTCCGAAGCCACACGCTTTTATATCGCTGTGAATATTTCGCAAAACGAAATCAAATCCACAGATTTTGTTCAATGCATGATAATCATAAATATATTTGTCTTTTTTCAGTAATTTTAAATAAGCATCTTTCTCTTCTTCATGCCATTTTAAGATCCGTTCATCGTCGTAATCGTCACCAATAAGTTTCTTTCCACTTAGGAAAAGATTGATATCTATATTATCATCAGTTGTCATATTTTTGATTATCAAATATATTTTGAGATATGGCCCGCGCTATATGAAAAGATCGCTTTTGAGCCGAAAGGCGGATATCTTTTGAGGGATTTGGATTATTTTCTTGGGATAGCTGTTCCAAAACGGAATTGTAATTTGCTGTGAATCCGATTTTCGGGCCGAAATCAGATTCCTTGAATCCGCGTTGTTCCAAAATGGTTCTTAAAATAGATTTTGTTTTCCCATCTTGAAAAAGAAAATCATCTGAAAGCGATCTTCCAAGTTCAACCAGTCTGTAATCCATGAATGGTGATCGTGTTTCAATATGGTTTAGCATTGAAATGCGATCAAACGTTCTGAGTACAATGGGCATACTTAGCGAGTCAAAAAAACGGTGGTTTATTTTTTGTCCGGATGGCAAAGAAAATTGCCTAAGATTTTGGAGAATGTTACGAACAATAGACAGAAGAGCCCTTTGGGCAGTTACGTTAAATATATGCGTGTATGCATAAAGAGACTTGCGTGCAGCAGTAATGTTTCCCTTGAGTATTTGTCCGGCGATATATGCTGAAAGCATGCTGGCGTATCCGCCCAAATATTCATCCGGTCCGTGACCTTCCAGAATGACCCTTATTCCAGTGGAACTAACGGCTTTATAGTAGCTGTCATAGCCCACAAATGAGAAATTAAAGGAAGGAAATTCCAGCACTTCCATGCAGGCCTTAAACTGATCAATGTCATGCGGTGGTTCAGAAATGACATTCAAATGAATTTTTAATTTTTCAGCGTGCTGTTTAACGATGCTCAATTCATTAAACCGGTCATCGTTGACCGATAAAGTAAAAGCTTCAACGTTGACGCCGCCGACACGAAGCACAGTATCCACAACAAGCGTTGAATCGAGTCCGCCTGATAGTGAAACAGCAACAGTATCCTGATCCTTGATACGTATTTTAACCGCATCGATAAGTAGTTCGTTGAATTTATCGATGACTTTTGCATAGTTATTTTTTTTATATTGTAAAGCAGGAAAGGCGGGTTTATACCATTTTTTTATAATGGTTTTTCCTTTTTGGAAACGCAAATAAGACCCGGGGGGAACCTGTTTGACACCTTCTATTGGGTTTATCTCGTCAAATAAAATCCCACCACCACGCGCTTCCTGTATAGTGTTTACCCTTCCTGTCTCTAAGGCCCTGAAAGGGCGGGCAGTACTAGAAAAATAAATATCCTCGCCAATGCATCGATAATACAGGGGCTTTTCACCAAAGCGATCTCGAACCAAATAAAAGGCATCCTCTTTGGGATAATACGCGCAGAAGGCAAAAAAACCATTTAGGGAATTCAGTTTTTCGTCTGCAATGCCATCCTCAAGGAGTTGCGACAGATAGGTGGTATCAGACATGCCGCCTACATGAACGTTTTCAAAGCTAAAAATCGCGCCATTATAAACGAGGATAAGATCCTCTCCATTTGCAACAGGCTGTTTCCCCTGCTCAGGACTTCCTGTAATAATTAGTCGGGTATGCCCAAAGGTAAGTTCAGTTTCATGATGTTTCGCTTTGTAATAATTGGTTGCGTCTGGCCCCCTATACTGGTTTGTTTTTTCGGCTTTTTCAAGAAAGCGCTGAGACAGGGAGTTTTTTGCATTGGTTCCAAATAATCCACACATATTTATTCCTGAAAACCATTTATGGCATTAATAAAATTCTGAGACATTGTTTTTTGCGAAAAAGATTTTTGTGCAGAATCAAAAATTTTCATACAAGTATTGCTAGGTTCCAAATTGGCTAGAAGTTTTAATATCAGTTGCAAATTTTGCCTGTCGTTTTTTTGGAAAAAAATGACAGGGTACTTTGTAACCGCTGCACGTGCTTCAGGCATATGGTCGTCAAGAGATGAGTGGATAACAGGAATTAATCCTAATTTAAGCGCATGTATTATACTTAAGCCGACATCGCCAGGATAAATAAAATATAAACAATTCTCTGCGATTTCTGCTATTTTACTCAAATCGTTTATTGAACCATATGCATGTATTCTATTGTTTTTATATTTAAAGGGAATTTCGTTTTCGGTGACTCCGACAAGATGTAAAGTTATCTCATCTTCATTCAAAACAGCATCAAGCAAAAGAGAAAGATTGGATTTTTCTGTAAAGCGTCCGATAAAGAGAAAATCATTTTTAATTTTTTGGGATTGGCGTTGAAAATTCCAGTCCGCTACAGTATTATTAAAAGAGGTGGTTTTTTTGCTTAACTTCTTGAATGGAAAAAATCTTTTTTCGTGATCATAATAGATAAGAATGTGATCATAAAAAAGATAAAGATAAACCCCTTTCAAAAGTCGTGAAAAGCCCCCCTTTCTTCTTCCGACGAACTGGGTTATCGCAATATTTCGACTTGCTCTATACTTTAAAATGTGATGGATGGATTTTAAGGCATCTTTGATCCCGGAATTTTGCGCAAGACAGTCAATTTTTACATTAAAAACATAAGTACTGAATTTTACAGATTCATTACTTGGGAGAATCAGTTTGTCATTTTTTGTATCAGCAAGATATAGATTAAAATTTTCCCTTAAATTATCCCATAAGAACTCTCGATATGCAGGAAGCTCTTCCTGTATGATCAACAGATTTTTCATAATAACTCGTCCAATACAAATGGCTGTATGAAATGTTTTGTGCTCATTGCAAGAACATGACTGCTTTTTTCTTTTCCTAAAATATATTTAAGTGATTTTTTTAGAGAATCGCGCCAATTTTCCCTATATTCTTTGCAATATCGCTTTTTTAACAACTGCTTTTCCTCTGTTGAAAGCATTTTTGCTTTTCCCAAGTCAAAAGATGGTTTTTCAGTTAAAGAAAGGATGTGGTTCTTGCAATTCACATGTCTCCATGATATTTTTGAATTTGCCGTGTCTAATTTCACAATCATTCCAATCGAGTTCTTTTTTTTATCAAAATTAAAAGCGAAATCACCAATTGAAGGAAAACAGTAAGTATTGTTTAAAATGAATGGCGGCTGTATGCAATGTGGATGATGCCGCACAATAATTTTTGGTGAAAGGCTGCTGATATGGTCAAACCAGGCATATTCGTATGCTGAAAGCCCCTGAATTTGTTCAATTCCAAAGTGAGAATAAACTATATTGTTTTTAATCATGTCATTCAGATTTTTGTTCAGAAACATGTCATTAATGTTTATGCCATATTTTCTTGATATGGCATAAATTCCGAATGTTTCGGCCATTCCGGAATTATGAATTTTTATTTGTGAGCTTTCCTTTTTCAATAAATTATTTTCATGAAGGATGACAACATTCAAATCAGATAAAAAACTTATGGTATTGTTTAAAGCTGTTTCGCCATAATCTATGGAGTGGTTATTGTAAATATTGGCATGAGTAATACCTAACTCCTGAATCAGTTTCCTTATACCATCTTTGCTATTAAATATTCTTGATCCATATGTTTTGAAATGTCGTTCATCTTTTTTTTTCAGGATAACTCCTTCAATATTTGCAACGATGAAGTCGGATCCTGAAACAAATTCAATGACATCTCTTGAAATGAATATTTCATTATCGATAGCGATATCGCCAAGAAAGGAAATTATCATTTTGATATAACTTTCAGGATGGACATTAAAGTATCAGTTCGTTTATAACCAATTTTTCTTAGTGCGAACTCAGTAAATTTGTTTTTTGCAAACTTGCTTTCTATGAAGCGCATGTGTTTTGAAAATATTATGTTTATAAATCTGATTTTTGATTTTGATAAGCCAAAATGGTGTGATGGAATTTTTTTATTTAAGGCTTCGTTAATTGCAAGTTTATTTATTTTTAATATTATTCTAGGCAGATTTTCATCAGAAATCCCAAGTGTTTTAAAGTAATTTCTTTGCCACTTTCGTTGATTCTTTTCCTGTTTTGGTAAACTGAGCATATCTTCAACAATGGTTTTATCCAGAAAGGGGGCAGAACATGGAATATTCCGTTTCTCAAAGGCGTAGCAGAGAAATGAGAGTAGGGGAACCTTTGCGCGAACAAGCTCAACTAACATCGTTTCCTCATCGCATATACGCAGGCGGAAAAAATGACTTAATTCCTTTTCGGCGCTGTCAGCTATCTTTTTTTCCGAATCGGTTAACATCCAGTCATACAATTTGGTGCCATGTGAGTATAAAATATCAGCTATATTCAAAGGGGTACTGTATTCCAAGGTTATATTGCCGGCCCATGCATCCCCAACAATTCCGCTTATAAGAAGATAATGGTCTTTTTCGTATTTTTTTTGTGAGTGCACCTTCTCCGCAAACATTTCATAATAATCTCCATTGACATGCGAGAAGCCGCCAGACCAGTCGATAATCTGTTTTTCAAATTCTGCATAACCGGTTAGATCGAAAAGTGTCCAGGCCGAGCCCATTTTTTCTGCGACGGCTTTTGATACTTTTGACTCGAAACACTCTCCTTCAGCACCCAGCAGAGAGTATGTATATGATTCAAAGTTTGCCTTTAACTGATGATGTAATATGGAGGCTAAAAAACGCGAATCATATCCACCGGAAAGAGGCAGAATCCCTTTTTTCTTTTCTACTGCATGAGAGATCAGGTTTTGCGTGATGTGTTCAATGATTTTTTCAGTGTTTGCATCATTGACTTTATACAAAATGGTCGGTTCATGCGTTAAGCAAAGCCCTTCATTGCTCCATCTAAGGCATTCATTAGCCAATAGTCTTTTAATGCCTGTTTTTAGGGTGCGGTTGTTGGGAATAAAGGAATATTTTTTTAAGACATAATGCCCAATATCATCATTTTCCGTTTCCTGAATTTCAAGCATATCCCAATGTGATGTAACTTCCTGCCGCTTCTCATCATAGTATGCTGGAAAAGATCCCAACCAATCAGACTTGAACTCAACAGAAGTCGGCGTTATGTTTATGTGAAAGTTTCGTTGATTCAAGCTTCCGTCATATAGTTTATAAACATTATTAAATTTTATATCTGAATCGAATTCATTTCCATATCCGTACAGGTAAAGCGTATGGCTATCAAAATGCGCTGAAAGAGTTTTAATTTCTTGTGGAAAGTATTTTTCATAATCAGGTTTTTTTCCTGTTTTCAAGAGGGCAAAACCAATTAACATGGTTTCCTCATCACCAGATAATTTCCCATAGCCAGGTAGTCGAGGCCACAGTCTGTAAAATCATCAAGGGCGTCTTTGGGTGTGTTAACCATTGCGCGGCCATGAAGATTAAATGACGTATTTAGCAGAACAGCGTAACCTGTAATGTTTTTTAGGTGAGTCATGATATTATGGATAAAAGGCTCGTCGTTTTTATTTATTATTTGAGCGCGAGCGGTGTTGTCGACATGAACAACTGACGGTATGGCAGAAGAGAATTCTGGCTTTACTCTAAAGGCACAGGTCATGTGCTTGTTTGAATAGTATCTTTGAAGAATATGTTCGGCATCTTCTTCCGTCATAATTGGGCAGAATGGTTGAAACCATTCCCTCATTTTAAATTTATTGTTGATATCATCCCGTGCGTTTGGATTTGTCGGATTAGCAAGGATGCTTCGATGTCCTAGTGCGCGAGGACCATACTCGGCTTTCCCGCGATATACAGCGCATATTTTATTGTCTCCTAAAAGTGTTGCAATTCGTAAGGCAAGTTCTTCATCATTCAGAGGCCCCTCTACATAATGGCCGATGTGTTTTGCTTTTAGCAATTGCATTTCAATTTCATTATCGTTGGGTTCCATTCCCCAATAGGGCATTTTTTCATTTGCGATAAAGGACATATCCATATTGTTGCTTATGCCTGCCATAATTGCAGAGCCTAGGGCGACGCCGTCATCGCCCATCGCTGGCACAATGTGGACCTTGGAAAAACCGGCCTCTTCAAAAACTCGCAGATTCAGTTTTACATTCGCAATCCCTCCTCCGGCCATGCAAACGTACTCACAATCAAATTTTTTCTTGGCGGCAGAAATCCAGGCGAGATATTTTTCTTCAAATAAGACTTGCATCGCAAAAGCAAATTCTCGAGGATCCATTTTTTGATAAATGTTTCTGAGCCAGTGCCGTATTTGTCGGCGGTTTTGCGGAATAGCATTGAAAGGAATTTTTTTTGTCGGATTTATTTTAAATTCCAAAGTGTTTTCATCAAATACAATCCAATTTCTAAGATCGTTCAAAAGAGCAGATTCTTCTTTTTCATAATAACAAGCAAGTGCTTCCAGTTTCCCCTCGTCCGCATTTGGATTGAAGCCGGCAATTTCTGTAAAATATGAATACAGAATGCACAAGCTGTAAGCGTTGGGAACTGTTACTTGCCTTGTTATTTTTCCATGGTTTGCAATTGAGAGGGTCGCGCATGCCTTATCTCCCTGACCATCAATAGTTACCACTAGGACATTAGTGTTTTGAATTAACTCAGATGTCCATAAAGCTGAATAAGCGTGACAGTCATGATGATCATTGCAGATAACGGGGGCTTTCATCTGATATTGGATCATCTTTATAAAATCATCCAGAGATTGCTTATTTCGTTTTATAAGACTTATTCTTAAAAGTATTTTTTCTTTAATCAAATTTATAAGTTCAGAAATTTTTAACGATTTTTTTCTGGATTTTGAATTTATTTCGTAAATATTTTGCAGATATTTGAACATGTTTACATCTGCCGGGCGACTTTCGTTATTTGAGACAGAGATAACGTCCGGGGAAAAATCTTCAATTATTTTTGAAAAAGACGGAAGAACATAATTCATGTCATGTTTTTTTCGTGAAAAACGCTCAAGAGTAAACGTCTGCAAAGTTTTAGCTTGCGAATCTAGAAGAACAATTGTTGAATCATGACCAAAAGGATGAAGACCAAGAATTTTCATTTATGTTTCCAATTTATAATTGACAGTATGTAGCTTCGCTCTTCTTTAACGAAGAAGGGTAAAAGAATATTTACAGTTAGCTGACTTAATGACATTGATAATGCAACGGTTTCAAGCTGTTGAGGTTTTCCAAATATCAATATAAATAGCGCGGTAAAAGCCCCCAATATTGTAAATATGGCATTTATTTTGAATCTGTTGTTTTTTGCAACCCATGGGCCTTTTATTGTTCCTATTGCTCCACATAACGTCCCGATTGCAATAACATAAATATATGTAAAGCTTGTTGTTGTTATTTTAAATATAATATTTAAAGCCAGGGGCGCAATAAAGGAAATAAATATAACTAAAGCAATGCTAATAAGAAAAATTTTTTTTTCAAGAATACTAGCATTTTCAGACTTTTGTCGGCCATCAGCCATGATATGTAAATTTGATGTTATTACTGTTATGATAAGAAGGTTTGCTATTTCAAATAATTTTAAAGTTGAAAAATATACCCCAAGTTTTTCGCTGGATAGGGCTGCGTAGATGTATATTTGGTCAAGTCTGTTATATCCAAAAACGGCAGATGTGCTAATAAGGACAGAAATGTTTATAGACGGAATGGGCAGAGAGGTATTTTTTTCTATCTTTTCTTTTTTGATGTTTGCACCATGTACATCCTTGACCATTTGTATAAGATAAGAGGCTCTTTCTGTTGCTATGGCGATCAGAGATGTAATATTGCTATCTATTTTGAATAAAAAAATAACTATGAAAAACAAGCTTAATGATGCTATTCCACTGGTGTATTTTTTTATTACAATTTTTTTGTAATTTTGATTAATTACTAAGCAGGTTTCGTTCGGTGTTGCTATTGCCGTAAATGTTCCGATTAAGATACCAACAATAACAGGGATAATGTCTTGTGCTTTGAAAAAAAATCCAAGAAACGATGTTAAAATTATAATTGCTAAATTGCCCCTCCCCCTTTTTCTTCTTCTTTTTGTTTCAATTGATGTCAGCTCTTTAAGGTCGTGTTTTTCGCAGCTTGCCATAGCGACTTGCATATTCTGGTCTGTTCCTCGTGAAACCAGAAACTGTCCTAATATGGAAAAAATGAAAACCATCGCAAGATCGCCAACAGCGCTGGCACCAATTAATCTGGCTGTCGCAATGGTAATACACAAGTTAAATGCCGGTGTATATGCCCTTTCGAAAAGAAGAGTCAACTTGCTAAGCATTTATTAGAGAATTCATTTTCCTAGGATAGATAAACTTTAATTGTAATCCAAATTTTCTTTAAGGGGGGGGATAGATGCTTTTTTGCCTGTAATATTCGAATAGAATGTTTGAACGAACACTGGTTCGAGACACTCACATAGGCCAGAGAGACCATCATGGCATGGCGCAAGGATTATAACGAAGTGCGACCACACGGTAGTCTTGGGCGTATACCGCCAGCAAGTTTCGCCGCATTGCATCGAAAACACATCGTCGAGACAATGCAAAACCACCAAAAAACTAGAGAAATCGATTAACCTTGCAACAGGACTTCCTAACTTATCCTTGGTAAGGCTACAGGGGGCAGGCCAGTTGCATTAGCGATCAGCGTTTGACAAGAGATGCTATTGCCATGCGGCGGGGTGAATGCTCGTCTTTTTACCTAACTCCCAAAGAACCGGTTGTATGCTACCAGTGTAAACCTAGGTGTAAAGTTCCAATAGGTTGTTCACCTTTCGAGTCTCAAAACCTTGTAACTGGTGT
>JAVBTJ010000050.1:0-21753 GCA_031556215.1 Oxalobacter sp. | reverse complement strand
TTTTTTTCTGCAGGTGATTTTCAGGCTGACCGGATGGGTAGCCAATACGCTGATTTTTGCTCTTGCCCAGGGCGTGCTCGCAGTCCTGATTACGTTTGTGCGCGGGATGCGCTACTGGTGGCTGCCAATCCAGATGGTGTTTCCGGTTGCGATGTTCCTGCTTTTGGCGCTCCAGATTGCGCCGGTCTGGTATCTGGGCATTTTCTTTATTCTCCTTTTGTTCTTTTGGGGCGCGATTGTAACCCGGGTTCCGCTTTATCTTTCGGGGCGTCCCGTCTGGGAGGCGGTGTTGGGCCAGTTGCCTGAAGATCGCCCGCTTCGGGTGATCGATATCGGGAGCGGTCTGGGCGGGCTGGTGTTGTACCTGGCGTCCTGTCGGCCGGATTCTTCTTTTTCCGGTATCGAAATTTCCCCTTTTTTGCTGATGGTCAGCCGTATCCGGCAAAAACTGGCCAAAAGTACTGCCCGGTTTATTGCCGGAAACTATGAGAAGCTGAATTTGTCTGAATACGACATTGTTTTTGCTTATCTTTCTCCTGTCGTCATGGACAGTCTCTGGAGCAAGGCCGATTCGGAAATGCGGCCTGGTACGCTGCTTCTCAGTTTTGAATTTCCAGTTGAGGACATCGACCCCGACATCTGTATTCCAGTCGGAAACAAGTTTTTGTTCGGCTGGATGATGCAAAAATCTGCCGCGTTTCAGTCATAATAGTTGTATTTGGCTCATTTTTCTGCCAAAGTAGAATTTTGCCTGTAGGCAATTCGGTTTTTTCAGGCACAATACGATAAAAGCGGAAAAAGGTTTTCCATCCGGTATTTTGATGGAACCCGTTTTGGGGTCGTCTGTGACAAAGGAGAGAGACATTGTTACTGATTGTCGGGTATATCGTCGTTTTAAGCTGCGTGTTTGGCGGTTTTTTGATGTCCGGCGGACATCTTGCTGCGCTGTGGCAGCCGAGCGAACTGATCATTATCGGTGGCGCGGCGCTCGGTTCATTTATTGCGTCTAACGGAAGCAAGCAGCTCAAGGCGACATTAAAGGCGCTTCCTACTATTTTAAAAGGCTCCAAGTATACAAAGGCACTTTACCTGGAGCTGATGTCGATGCTTTCTGAAGTGCTGATGAAAGTGCGGAAAGAGGGCCTGATGTCGATTGAGGGCGACGTGGAGGAGCCTGAGCAAAGCCCGATTTTTACCAAGTACAAAGCGCTCATGTCAGACCATCACGTGATGGAATTCATTACCGATTACCTGCGCCTGATGGTGTCGGGCAATATGGATGCGTTCCAGATTGAAAACCTGATGGATAATGAAATCGAGACGCATCATCAGGAAGGGCATGTTCCCGTTCATGGGGTTGCAAAGATTGCAGATGGTTTGCCGGCGTTTGGTATCGTAGCGGCGGTTATGGGCGTGGTTCACACGATGGAGTCTGTTCACCTTCCCCCGGCGGAATTGGGTATGCTGGTTGCTGCTGCGCTGGTCGGAACTTTTCTTGGTATTTTGCTTGCATACGGCTTTGTGGGGCCGATTGCTGCAGCACTGGAACAACGGCTCAATGAGTCCAGCAAGATGCTTGAGTGTATCAAGGCCACGCTTTTGGCGAGCCTGAACGGCTATGCGCCGCAGTTGGCAGTCGAGTTTGGCAGGAAGGTGCTGTATTCGACCGAGCGTCCGACTTTTATGGAACTGGAAGAACATATCAAACAGTCGCGCTCGCGTTAGGACGGCTTTTACAGGATGAATCATGGCTGACGATTTACGGCCTATTATTGTCAAGCGGGTCAAGAAGGTGGTGGGAGGTCACCACGGTGGCGCATGGAAAATCGCTTTTGCCGACTTCATGACGGCGATGATGGCCTTTTTCCTGATGATGTGGCTTTTGGGTTCTGTCAGCAAGGGTGATCTGAAGGGGATTTCGGAATATTTTTCCACGCCGCTCAAGATGTCCCTGTCTGGCGGCTCTCATGTGGGGGATGCGACCAACATTATCAAAGGGGGCGGAACCGACATTACCCGTGTTGACGGGCAGGTCAGGAAAGGCGATCCCAGCACCAGTGGCCTGCAAAGCCGTCCCAAGGATCTGAAGGCAGCCAAGGCGGAACTGGAACGCCTGGAAAATGAAAAGCTCAACCAGTTGAAGATGAAGATTGAGTCCGCGATTGATGCGCACAAAGTGCTCCGGATGTTCAAAAAGCAGCTTCTTCTGGATATTACCAGTGAAGGGTTGCGCATCCAGATTGTCGATGAGCAGAACCGGCCCATGTTTGCCCTGGCCAGCGCCGAACTGCAGACATATACCAAGGAAATCCTTTACGAAATCGGTATAGTGTTGAATGATGTGCCAAACAAGATCAGTATTTCAGGCCATACGGATTCCAAGCCTTTTGCCGGTGGCGACAGGGGGTACAGTAACTGGGAGCTTTCAAGCGACCGTGCCAATGCGTGCCGCCGCGCGCTTTTGGCAGGTGGAATGGAAGACGCCAAGGTTGTCCGCGTGGTCGGGCTGGCCTCTTCTGTCCTGATGGACAAGGATGATCCTGAAGATCCGGTCAATCGCCGGATCAGTATTGTGGTAATGAACAAGAAAGCAGAAGAAGCGGTGCTGAAAGACAACAATGGGGCACCGGATATCGTTACGACATCAGAGATCCGGGATGGCCTGAAAAAAGGCGAAGGGCCATAACCAATGGCGGCCTCAATTATGGAGTACAGATAGTCAGATGACGAACAAGACTAGTTTGGGAGAAAGTTTGCAGGAGTTGCTGCAAAGCCTTGCCGGCAATACGTCTATTCATCTTTCCGAGATGGAAAGCGACCTTTTGCAGATTAATCTGCTGCTGATGGAAGCGATTAACAAGCTGGGGGAAAACGTGGTCCAGATCGGGCATGACGTCAGCCAGCAGCAGAAAATTGTCCGGCAACTGGCTGAGGCAGGGAACTATTCGCCTTTTGCGCTGGAAAAGCTGGAAGAATAAAGCGACTCGATGAATGAAGGGGTTGCTGCGGTTGTCACGGCCATGCAGTTTCAGGATATGACGAGCCAGTTGCTCGACAAGGTGCTTTCCTGCGTGTCGGGGCTTCAGAGAATCTCAGGGGAAATGGATAAGCTGGCGGCAGAAGTCTCTGGCGCGGAAAGTGACGGGGATATCCAGATGATGATTCATGAAACGGGTGAGGAAGTGACAAAAAGACGCCGCGAACTGGAAGGGCAGCATGCTCAGCGGGTGTCACAGAAACATATGGAATCAGGCAGCATCGAACTTTTTTAATTGCTTGAAGGTAATTTTTTTGGTGGTTTAAAAGCCTATATTATGGTTAAATTGCATTTGAGAAATATTGCAGCAGATAAATTCAGGAGTAAAGATGGCCAAGACAATTCTTGCAGTAGATGACTCCGGCTCATTGCGGCAAATGGTGGTATTCAGTCTGAAGTCGGTTGGCTATCAGGTTGTTGAAGCAGCCGATGGGATGGAAGCCCTTGAACTGGCAAAAAAGCAGATTTTTGATCTGGTTTTGACAGACCAGAACATGCCAAAGATGGATGGTTTGACGCTGATTCGTTCCTTGCGGTCGATGCCGCGTTACCAGAAAGTGCCGATTCTGATGCTGACAACAGAGTCAAGTGATGAGATGAAATCACGTGGTCGTGCTGCGGGTGCCAATGGCTGGATGGTTAAGCCTTTTGATCCGAAGCGGTTGATTGAGGTCGTCAAGAAGGTGCTTGGCTGATGAGCCGGTTCCGGCTTTTTAGCCAGGGTAAGCTGCTAAAAGAATGCGCCTCGTTTTTAAAGAGATGCCTGTATAAAACGGCATGTTCGCCTGCTGTAAGGAAAGAGATCGCGATGTGGAGTAGACGTGCTGGAAATCAGCCTGTTTTCGTTTTTTTGACTGAACCCGAGAGGAGTTGATCGTGAATGTTGATATGAATCAGTTCTTCCAGGTTTTTTTTGATGAGACGGAAGAACTGTTGGCGGAAAAAGAAAAACTGCTGCTGGATATCGACCTGAGTGACCCGGACATGGAAGAAATCGATGCGATTTTCCGGGCAGCGCACTCCATCAAGGGCGGTGCGGCAACGTTTGGCCTGTCGGATATAGCGGAAGTGACCCATGTGATGGAGTCGCTGCTGGATGAAATCCGCAAGGGTAATATGCGGCTGACAGCAGACCACGTTGAAGTTTTCCTGATGGCGAAGGATGTGCTCAAGATGCTGCGCGATGGCCATAAGCACGGTTCCGATGTAGACCAGGAGGCCGTCAGTGAAGTCATGGCGCGCCTGGAATCGCTTTCCTCCATATCAGAGACCGTTTCTGGTGGCGGTAATGAAGGTGGCAGGCCGAAAAAAGGCAAACAGGTTGTCCGCGAACAACTGGTGCGTTATGAGATCGAACTTCCGGCGATGGAAAGCGAGCAGCTTGATGCGCTGACAGGTGAGCTTGAGACGCTGGGGGAACTGGAAAAGGAAACGATGCCCGAAGGCTACGCGCTTTTGAGGCTGATCAGCAAAGAGAGCCGGGATGATATTGTGTCGGTCTGTTCTTTTATCCTGAACCCGGATGATCTGAAGATTACCGAAGAAATCATGCCCGATTTGGGGTATGAGGATGAAGAAGCCGAGGAAGAGGACAACCGCACGGATGATGAGCGGGGCTATGGCTTTTTCGGCAATATCAACCTGCCGTACAAGCGGGAAGATAACGAGGAAGCGGTCAGGGTCGATGAGGAAACACGGAGAAAAACAGCAGCGGCAAGAGGGGAATCTGCCAAAAAAGCCTCAAGGGTGCCCTCGCAGTCTGTCGGCTCCACTTCGATCAGGGTTGGCGTTGACAAGGTGGATCAACTGATTAACCTGGTTGGCGAACTGGTTATCACGCAGGCCATGATTGATCAGCAGACAAGCGCATTTGACCCGATGGTTTACCAGCGCCTTTTAGACAGCGTTAGCCAGCTTTCGCGTAATTCCCGCGATTTGCAGCAGGCGGTGATGTCGATGCGCATGATGCCGATGGATTATGTTTTCTCGCGTTTTCCGCGCATGGTTCATGATCTGGCAGGCAAGTTGGGCAAGCGGGTAGAGCTGGTGACATCCGGCGCGGCAACCGAGCTGGACAAGGGGCTGATCGAACGCATTATTGATCCGCTGACCCATCTGGTCAGAAACAGCGTGGATCATGGTATTGAAACCCCGGATATCCGCCGCGCCAGTGGCAAGAATGAAACCGGTAAACTGTTTCTTTCCGCTTCACACCAGGGCGGCAACATTGTTATTGAGGTCAATGACGATGGTGCCGGGCTGAACCGGGAAAAAATCATGGAAAAGGCCCAGCAAAGGGGCCTGCCTGTTTCAGAAACGATGTCGGACTCCGAGGTCTGGAACCTGATTTTCTCGCCGGGCTTTTCCACTGCTGATGTCGTGACGGATGTCTCCGGCCGCGGTGTCGGTATGGACGTGGTCAGGCGCAATATTACCGAGATGGGCGGATTTGTGGATATCCGTTCTGCCCGGGGCATGGGGACGATGCTGTCGGTTTACCTGCCGCTGACGCTGGCCATTCTGGATGGCATGTCAATCCGGACAGGCGACGAGATTTATATCCTGCCGCTGGGCCATGTGGTTGAGTCCTTGCAGCCGATGGAAGTCGATATCAAGGAAATCAGCGGGCAGGGCAAACTGATCAAGGTGCGAGGGGACTACCTGACCCTGATGTCCGTGGCGGAAATTTTCAATGTTGATGCGCGTGCGAAAACGCCTTCTGAAGGCATTGTTGTCATTCTGGAAGCCGATGGCAATCGAGCTGCGCTTTTGGTTGATGAGCTTGTCGGACAACAGCAGGTGGTTGTCAAGAACCTGGAAACAAATTACCGGAAAGTGCCGAATGTTTCGGGGGCAACGATCATGGGAGATGGCGAGGTTGCGCTGATTGTAGATGTTTCTGGCATGTTGCGCGCCAACAACCCCAACAACGATATTGGTGGTTTTTAGAAGAATGCTGTTTTCTGAAAGCAAGAAATGAGAAACGAGCAGGATATACCCGGCGCAGTATCCGGCAGGGAAGTTTTGACTTTCCGACTGGGGAAGGAAGAGTATGGCATTGATATCCTGACCGTCCAGGAATTGCGCAGTTACGAGGTCGCAACCGAAGTGGCGAATGCGCCGGCCTGCTTGAAAGGGCTTTTCAATATTCGCGGCACGATTGTTCCCATTATCGACATGCGTATCAAGTTTGGCCTGGGGGAGCCGGTTTATGATGCTTTCACGGTTGTCATTATCCTGAATATCGGAAAGCAGGTTGTCGGTATCGTGGTGGATTCCGTATCGGATGTGATGCAGCTGTCTTCTGACCAGATTATGCCATCGCCTTCATCAGGAACCTTGATTGAGCCGCAATTCCTGATGGGGTTGGGGACACTGGAAAACCGCCTGATCGTCTTGCTTGACATCGTGGGGCTGATGTCTTTTGTCTGCGATCTGGAACTGACACCGGCAGAATAAGACTGACTGATTTTCTTCCAAAACGGGCGGCAGCCCGTTTTTTATTTCATCCATCCATGCCATCGGGTTGTCTTGATACCTGTTGCGGAAAGTGCCTCTTTCATGGGCAAGAGTGACGCGGGGAGCGCTTTTACAGGGGATTTTGTGGTATTCTGGATCTTCTTGTCGCCTACAAACTAAAGGCATCTGATGGCTTCACCTGCACCGACGTCGATGGAAGAGGTTTATCTGGGACGTCAACCGATCCTGGAGCGCGACCAATCGCTTTATGCTTTTGAGTTGCTCTTTCGCGCGGGTGGTGAAAATCAGGCCGATGTCATCTGTGACATTGCCGCTACATCTGCCGTTATTGCCCATACGCTTTCTGAATTTGGCATTGATGCCGTTTTAGGCAAATATGTCGGGTTTATCAATTGCGACGCCGCCTTTCTGCAAAATGACGTGATTGAACTGCTGCCTCCGGACAAAATGGTTCTGGAGATCCTGGAAACCACGATTGCCGATGACGCCATACTCGAGCGCTGCGTTGAACTGAAAAAAAAGGGCTTCAAGCTGGCACTGGATGATTTTCAGGGGATCAATTCCCACAACAAGGGATTTCTGGATCTGGTGGATATTGTCAAGGTGGATATCCGGGGCCTTTCCCTCTCGAAAGTCAAGGATATTACCTTGCAGGCGAAAAACTATGATGTGATTCTTCTGGCTGAAAAAGTGGAGACCAGGGAAGAATACCATCACTGCATGGAATTGGGATTTTCCCTGTATCAGGGATATTTCTTTTCCCGGGCGGAAGGGGTATCCGGGAAACGTTTCTCAACCACGCAGGCAGCGATTTTCCAGATTCTGGGCATGGTGCAGAGGGATTGTGATGTCAATGAACTGGTGGAAGTGTTCAAGCAGAATCCGACCTTGAGTGTGGGGCTTTTGCGCCTGACCAATTCGGCATCGGTCGGCCTGCGCCATATGGTCACCTCTATCCGGAGTGCAGTTGTGCTGCTGGGCAACAAACAGTTGCAGCGCTGGCTGCTCCTGCTTTTGATGGCGCATGGCAGTACGCAAAAAGGTCCGCAGATAGCACTGATTCACCAGGCGGCAGGGCGCGCCAAATTCATGGAGTTGATGGCGCTTTCCAATAAAGCCTGGGCGCCTTATTCCGAGGAGGCTTTTATTACCGGCATTGTTTCGATCATGGATGCGCTGTTGGGCATAAGCACGGAAATGCTGGTCGAGTCGCTCGGCCTTGCAGAGGAAATACGGGATGCGCTTCTGGAAAGAAAAGGGGTTTTGGGAGACCTTCTCAACCTGGTTGAGGCGATAGAACAGGATAATGCCTCGATGGTTGCCGATCTTGTCGGCACGAAAGTCAAAGGCGGCTATGAATTGCTCGTCAAGGTGCAGGGACAGACGATTGCCTGGCTTAACCAGATTATTGATACAGGCATCTAATGCTTAACGGTTTTTAAGGAACCACCGGATGTGGTACGGGAAAAACGGGGATTAGCCCGTTTTTTTTATGGGCAGATGGTACCGGGGGTGATTTTTAAGGGGCTTTTAAGGGGCTTTTATGGTATGCTCAATTTCCTTGCGGTAATATTGATTGAAGGCATCTGATGGTCTCATTTGCTTTGACTCCAGCCTCGAATACCACTTTAACCGAAAAAGTTTATTTGGGGCGTCAACCTATCCTGGATCGCAGCCAGTCGCTTTATGCGTTTGAGCTGCTCTTTCGTTCTGACCGCCATGATAAGGCGGATGTCATCAATGATGCCGCCGCCACATCTGTTGTCATTGCCAACATGCTTTCTGAATTTGGCATTGATGCCGTCCTGGGCAGGTATACGGGTTTTATCAACTGCGATGCGGCATTTTTGCGAAATGACGTGATTGAGTTGCTGCCTCCGGAAAAGATTGTCCTGGAGATACTGGAAACCACGGTTGCCGATGACGCCATACTTGAGCGCTGCATTGAACTGAAAAACAAGGGGTTCAGGCTGGCGCTGGATGATTTTCAGGGGATCACTCCCCACAACAAGGGATTTCTGGATCTGGTGGATATTGTCAAGGTGGATATCCGGGGGCTTTCTCTCTCGAAAATCCAGAATGTCACCTTGCAGGCAACGAAACGCAAGGTGCGCCTTCTGGCTGAAAGGGTCGAAACCGAAGAGGAGTACCGTTACTGCATGGATTTGGGATTTTCGCTGTACCAGGGGTATTTCTTTTCCCGGGCGGAAGGAGTATCCGGGAAGCGTTTTTCAACCGCGCAGATGGCCGTTATCCATATTCTGGGCCTGGTGCAGAATGATTGTGACGTCAATGAACTGGTCGAGGCGTTCAAGCAGAATCCGGCCTTGAGTGTAGGACTTTTGCGCCTGATCAATTCGATTTCAGTCGGCCTGCGTCATGTGGTTACGTCAATCCGGAGCGCGGTTGTACTGCTGGGCAACAAACAGTTGCAGCGCTGGTTGCTTTTGCTTTTGATGGCGCATGGCAGTACGCATAAAAGCCGTCAGACCGCGTTGATGCACCAGGCGGCAGGGCGTGCCAAATTCATGGAATTGATCGCGCTTTCCAACAAGGCCTGGGTGCCTTATTCCGAGGAGGCTTTCATTACCGGTATTGTTTCGGTCATGCCTGCGCTTCTGGATATCAGCATGGAAGTGCTGGTCGAGTCGCTTGGTCTTGCAGAGGAAATACAGGAGGCGCTTTTGGAAAAAAAGGGGGTTTTGGGAGACCTTCTTAACCTGGTTGAGGCGATAGAACAGGATGATGCGGAAAGGATTGCCGAATTTGTCAGCACGAAAGCGAAAGGACGCTATGAACTGTTCGTCAAGGCACAGGGACAGACCATTGCCTGGGTCAACCAGATTATTGATGCCGGTATGTAACAGTCCGGACAGATGTTATGCTGTCGATATGCAGGAACCGGCTTTGTTTTGACCGGCTTTCATGCACGTTTGTTGCAGACAGGAAATTTTTTGGCGATAATATTGCCATAGACCGTTTTTGCTGTTTTATCAGCGCCCCGAAGCTGGCGCTATTAATTTGATTGAAGTGCCAGCGGGTTTTAATATTTTTGAGTCCGGCAATAAACCGGACTGGAGTCGGAGTTAATGTATGGCTAAAACCAGGGTTGTCATTGTGGATGATTCGGCACTGATTCGCGGTGTCATGAGAGAGATCATCATGAGTCAGCCGGATATGGAAGTCGTGGGGGTTGCACCGGACCCGATTATTGCACGCGACATGATAAGGCAGCTCAATCCGGATGTGATTACGCTGGATGTGGAAATGCCCAAGATGGATGGCCTGGATTTTCTGGAAAGGCTGATGCGTCTTCGCCCCATCCCGGTAGTGATGGTATCGTCCCTGACCGAGAAAGGCTCGGAAATTACGATGCGGGCGCTGGAACTGGGTGCGGTTGATTTTGTCACCAAGCCCAAGGTATCCATCCAGAGCGGGATGCGCGAATATACGGAGATGATTGCCGAAAAAATCCGTACCGCGGCAAGGGCGAAAGTCCGCCTGCAGGCAAGGGGTGCTTCAGCGCCGCCACCGCCGCCCATCAGGACAACGATGATCAGTAGTGAAAAGCTGATTATCATTGGCGCGTCCACAGGCGGTACCGAGGCGATCAGGGAATTTCTCATACAGATGCCACCGGATGCGCCGGGCATTCTGATTGTGCAGCATATGCCGGAAGGTTTTACGACGTCATTCGCGCAAAGGCTCAATGGGCTGTGCCGGATTGAAGTGACTGAATCCAAGGGAAATGAGCGTGTTTTGCCCGGCCATGCGTATCTGGCGCCAGGGCATTCCCATCTGCTTTTGCAAAGGAGTGGCGCCAACTACATGACCAAGCTGGATCAGGGGTCGCCGGTAAGCCGCCATCGTCCTTCCGTGGATGTCCTCTTCCGTTCGGCGGCACAGGCGGCGGGGGCGAATGCGGTCGGCGTAATTCTGACGGGCATGGGCAAGGATGGCGCGATTGGCATGAAGGAAATGCGGGCTGCGGGAGCGCATAACTTTGCACAGGATGAGGCCAGTTGCGTGGTGTACGGTATGCCGCGCGAAGCGGTACTGGCTGGTGCGGTTCATGAGCAGGCACCGTTGCGCGAACTGCCGAGGATGGCGCTTGAATTCCTGGCGAAGAACAGCTCGCGCGCTTTGCGTGTTTGATTTCGTGGCTTATTGCCATATAAAAATGTTGTACCATATTACAGTAAATTATTTCATCAATTTGATCTGAGAGAGTTACATGGCTGCTGATCCCAAAATAAAGTTTCTGGTGGTGGATGATTTTTCAACCATGCGCCGTATTGTCCGCAATCTCCTGAAAGAACTGGGATACTCCAATGTGGAAGAGGCGGAGGATGGGGAGCAGGCGCTTTCCAAGCTCAGGAACGACAAGTTTGATTTCGTCGTTTCCGACTGGAATATGCCGAATATGGATGGTCTGACCATGTTGAAGGTCATCCGTACGGATGACGCGCTGAAACACCTGCCTGTGCTGATGGTGACAGCCGAAGCCAAAAAGGAAAATATCATCGAGGCGGCCAAGGCCGGTGCAAGTGGCTACGTGGTCAAGCCGTTTACGGCAGCGACGCTGGATGAAAAGCTTGGGAAGATTTTCGAGAAGATGCCGCAAAAATCCTGATCCCTCTCTTTTGGGTGCCGTGCTTTGACGGTGTGGCCCGAAAAAAATAAAAACAGGCTTTCTGTACTCGCAGAAAGCCTGTTTTTATTTTGAAACCGCTGATAAAGCGGCCTGCCATCTGTCGTATAGGTTGTCAGGTTACGTTCAGCCCGTGCATGGACGGTAGCCAGGAAAAGAAGGCAGAAAAGAAGGGAACGGCGTCGCAGAGGGAAGAAGGGCATAAGAGAGGTCGGCAATTATCGGGATTTTGAGTATAGTTCGCATATCTCTTTGTATTAATTACATAATTATGCTCTGTGCGGCTGTGGGTAAAAAGCGTCAATTTCCTGTTTTCCGGTATTTTCAAATTATTCCCTTTTCTATCAGTGGATAAGAGAGGTTTTTTCGCCTCTTTTCTTCAAATGATTATTTCGTGTTTCACGAAATAATGATCCGGCTATGTTGCGGGTTAATGCGTGCTATGGGGGCACCGACGCAACTGGACAGGATTTTTTGCCATGGCAGAAGAAAGCGATCTTGAGAAAACCGAATCGGCCTCGCCCAGACGCCTTGAAAAGGCGCGGGAAGACGGCGATGTTCCCCGATCGAAAGATCTGGCGACTTGCACGATTCTGCTTGGCGGCGGTCTGGCTTTTCTCATGATGGGCGGTAGCCTGATGCGTGAAATCCGGATGATGCTCACAGGTGGCCTGACGTTTTCGCGCGAAGAGGTCTTTGACATGCCGCTTCTTCTGGAGCGCAATCTTTCCCGTATTTTTGAAGTGATCATGGCTTTTTCGCCGATTGCGGCGATGCTGCTCGTGATTGCGCTGGCGTCCCCCCTTCTGATCGGCGGCTGGCTTTTCAGTACGAAGGCACTGCAACCCAATTTCGGGAAACTGAATCCGCTAAGCGGGCTGAAAAACATGGTTTCGGTTCGCTCGCTGGTCGAATTGATCAAGGCGATCGGCAAGACGTTCCTGGTAGGGGTTGTGGCTTGGATGGTTGTCGGCTCGCAGCTTGACGGCATCATGTCCTTGGGGTTGCACTCGGCCAAAGTCGGCGCCGAGCATATGGGGCATATTATCCTGGTGACCTTTCTCGCGACAGTGGGCGGGCTGGTGGTTATTGCGGCGATAGATGCGCCGTACCAGATGTGGCATTACGCAAACAAGCTGAAGATGACGAAAGAAGAGGTTCGCCAGGAACACAAGGATTCCGAGGGTAATCCGCAGATCAAGGCCAAGATTCGCCAGCAGCAGCGTGAGATGGCAAGAAAACGGATGATGTCGGAAGTGCCGAAGGCGGATGTGGTCGTCACGAACCCGACGCGTTATGCCGTGGCGCTGCAGTACAAAGAGGGTTCGATGGGCGCGCCGATTGTGGTGGCCAAGGGCATGGGACTGATCGCGGCAAGGATTCGTGAACTGGCAGAGGAACACAATGTGCCGATGCTGGAGGCGCCGCCTCTGGCGCGTGCGCTGTACAGCCATGCCGAACTGGAACGCGAGATTCCGCAGGCGCTTTATACGGCGGTTGCCGAGGTGCTGGCCTACATTTACCAGTTGCGGATGTTCAGGCGAAAAGGCGGAAAACGGCCGCAAAAACCGAAAAAAATCGATGTGCCAGCCCATCTGGATCCACACAACCAGCCGGGCAATCCGGCAATGCTGTCTGAACAAGGAGCCGCCGTATGAGATCACTAACGCTGCCATCGTGGATGAGTGGGCAGAATTCGCGTGCGATTGCGGCGCCAATCCTCATCATCATGATGCTGGCGATGATGGTGCTGCCGCTGCCAGCCTTTGTTCTGGACATGTTTTTCAGCTTCAATATCGCCCTGTCGATTATTGTGCTCCTGACCAGCCTTTATACGGTCAAGCCGCTTGATTTCATGGCTTTTCCTTCCATCCTGCTGATAAGCACGATGCTTCGCCTTTCCCTGAACGTGGCTTCAACCCGCGTGGTGCTGACAGAGGGCCATACAGGCCCGGATGCGGCAGGCAAGGTGATTGAAGCTTTCGGCCACTTCCTGATTGGCGGCAATTACACGGTCGGCGTGGTGGTTTTCGTGATTCTGACGATTATCAACTTCGTCGTGGTGACAAAGGGCGCAGGCAGGATTGCCGAGGTGGGCGCCCGTTTTGCCCTGGACGCCATGCCGGGCAAGCAGATGGCAATTGACGCAGACCTGAATGCCGGCCTGATTGGCGAGCAGGATGCCCGCACGCGCCGCAAAGAAGTTGCGCAGGAAGCGGAATTTTATGGCGCGATGGACGGTGCGAGCAAATATGTTCGCGGTGACGCGATTGCCGGTATTATCGTGACGGTCGTCAACGTCCTGGGCGGCCTGTACGTTGGCATGGTTCAGCATGATATGGCGTTTTCCGCCGCGATCAGCAACTATATGCTCCTGGCGATTGGTGACGGCCTGGTTGCGCAGATTCCTTCCCTGGTGATTTCAACGGCAGCCGGTATTGTGGTTTCCCGTGTCGCCAGTGACGAGGACGTCGGCAGCCAGATGATCATGCAGCTTTTTGAAAAGCCGCAGGTCCTGTACATTTCGGCGGCGATTGTGGGCGGCATGGGGCTGATCCCCGGCATGCCGCATGTGGCTTTTATTCTTCTTTCTGCTTCGCTGGGCGGCGCGGCTTATCTTCTTTCAAAGCGCACGGCGGGAGCGGGTGCCCAGGCGGGCAGGAAAGGGCTTGGCTCGTCAGGGGCCGTTGCCGTGGAAGCGCCGCCTTCGGTGGCCGTGCCTGAGGTGGAAGAGGCAACATGGCAGGATATTGTGCCGATTGACACGCTGGGGCTGGAAGTGGGCTATCGCCTGATTCCGCTGGTAGACCAGGCGCAGGGCGGCGAGCTTCTCAAGCGCATCAAGGGTATCAGGAAGAAATTTGCGCAGGATATCGGTTTTCTCGCGCCATCGGTTCACATCCGGGACAACCTTGAAATGCGGCCTTCGTCGTACCGTATTCTCCTGAAAGGCGTGGAGATCGGTTCGGGCGAGGTATTTCTGGGACAATTCCTTGCCATCAATCCGGGCATGGTGACCGGCACATTGCAAGGCGTTGAGACAGTCGATCCGGCTTTCGGCCTGCCGGCAAACTGGATTGATTCCTCACAGCGTGATTTGGCGCAGTCAATGGGATACACCGTGGTGGATGCCGGAACCGTTGTGGCAACGCACCTGAATCACCTGATTACGACTTACGCATCCGAACTCCTGGGTCGCCAGGAAGTTCAGGCACTGCTGGATCACCTGCAGAAAGAGTCGCCCAAGCTGGTTGACAGCCTGGTGCCGGACATGATCAGCCTGCCGACCTTGCAGAAGATTTTGCAGAGCCTGCTTTCAGAGGGTGTGCATATTCGCGATATGCGCACGATTATTGAAACGGTTGCTGAAAATGCAGACCAGACGAAGGATCCGGTACAACTGACGGCTCAGATCAGGATTGCCCTGGGCCGTTCGATTGTGCAGCAGATTTTCCCGACGGGTGAGGAACTGCCCGTCATTACGCTGGATGCGCGCCTTGAGCGCCTCCTGCTCCATGCATTGCAGACAGGCGGGCCGGACAATATGGCCATTGAGCCGGGGCTGGCCGATACGATCATGATCCAGACACAGCAGGCTGCGCAGCAGCAGGAACAGATGGGCTATCCGGCTGTTCTCCTGGTGCCGGGGCCGCTAAGGCCGCTTCTGGCGCGTTTCCTGCGCCGTGCGGTGCCGCACTTGAGAGTGCTTTCAAATAATGAATTACCCGATTCCAAAACCATCAGAGTGACTACCGTTGTAGGAGGACAGGCATGACCGTCAAAAAATTTACCGCTAACTCGTCACGCGAAGTGATGCGTCTTGTCCGCGAAACACTCGGTGAAGATGCCGTGATTTTGTCGAACAGGAATGTCAACGGCTATATCGAAATACTGGCAGTCGCAAGTGAATACATGTCGTCTTTGACGGCGCCGGTTTTTGAAAAAGAAGCGCTTGCCGCGCCCATGCCGAAGGTTTTAAGGCCGGCCCCTGCTCCGGCAGCGGCACCGGTTTCGCGGCAGATGTCCCCTTCTGCGAGCAAGCAGGAAATGCTGATGGCCAATATCCGTTCCATCGCACAGGAATATCTGCCGCCTGAGCCGGTCGCGCCGCGGGTTGCGGTGCCTGTGCCTGTAGCACCTGCTCAGCTTGCTGCACCCAAACAGGTTAAAAAGGCGCCTGCAAAGGCTGCCGCGCCAGCAGGCAAGCCAGCCGTATCCACGGAAATCGTGGATACCCGGCTGAAACACATGATGACGGAGTTGCGCTCGATGCGCTCCATGTTTGAGACCCAACTGGCTGAAATTACCTGGGGAAGCAAACAGGAACGTGAGCCGTTGCGCGCTGACCTGATGCGGGAAATGCTGACAGCCGGATTCAGTCCGGGCATGGCACGGTATCTGGTGGAAAATCTGCCGGAACAGGAAAAAGCCGATGGCGGCATGGGCTGGATTCAGCGTGCATTGGCGCGGAACCTCGTGACGGTCGGCAGTGAAGACAGCCTTCTGGATCAGGGCGGCGTTTTTGCGCTGGTTGGCCCGACAGGGGTCGGCAAGACAACCACAACCGCCAAGCTGGCTGCCCGTTTTGTGATGCGGCACGGTGCCGGAAAACTGGCACTGATTACAACGGACGGGTATCGTATCGGCGGATTTGAACAACTGCGCATTTATGGCAAGATTCTCGGCGTCATGGTGCACTCCGTGAAAGATCAGGCAGACCTGCGCATTGCCCTGGACGAACTGAAAAACAAGCATACCGTCCTGATTGATACGGTTGGTATGAGCCAGCGCGACAGGATGGTGGCAGACCAGATTGCGATGCTGTCCAATACGGGCAAGGATGTCAAAAGGCTGCTTTGCCTTTCTGCCACCTCAACCGGGGAAACCTTGAATGAAGTCGTCAACGCGTACAAGGGCAATGGACTGGCTGGCTGCATTATGACCAAAACGGATGAGGCGGCAACGATAGGAAATCTGCTTGATGTCATCATCCGGCAGAAACTGGCGCTTTACTATGTGGCAAACGGGCAGCGTGTTCCAGAAGACCTGGAAGTGGCAAATGCACAGGCCCTCATCAAGCAGGCATTTAGCCTGAAGAAACAAACGAAGGCTTATACCTTTGATGATGACGAACTGCCGATGGTGGTTGCCCATTCCATCCAGTCAATGCAAAAAGAACGTGTACGGGGGGCCGGACGTGGATAACTTTCAATTTGACCAGGCCGAAGGCCTAAGGCGTCTTTTGGGTGAGCCGCAGCGGCGCATTTATACTTTTTTATCCACCTTGCCGCACAGGAACAAGAACCATGTCCTGTTTAACCTGGCCGCATCGCTGACCCGTTCGGGCAGCGCCGTCATGCTTTTGGACGCAACCGCTTCGCCCGACGGCGTCGGGCACTACCAGCCACAGGAATACGCCTGTGCCACGCTGGCGGAAGTGGTGCGTGACGAATACGAGGTGGATGACGTTTTTTACCGGGCGCCGCAGGGGTTTGATGTGGTGCGCATGGCATCGGACAGAGGCGAAATCAAAAAAGGCGGCGCTTTCAGGCGCGGACTGGATTTGTCTTTCGAGTCTGCTGCGGTGGAAGCGGATGTCGTGCTGATTGACGCCTGGCCTGACAGGGAAAACGGATTTCCCCTGACCGTGATCGAGAGTGGCGCACAGATTCTGCTGGTAGAAGACTCGGAAAGATCCATCAAGGAAACCTACATGCTGATCAAGCGCATGGCGAGTCATTTTGGACGCATACCGTTTGGTGTGCTAGTATCGGGAAGTGGAGAGAGCCGCTCGCAGGCCATTTTTCGCAATATGGCGCAGACAGCCGCGCATTACCTGGGTGTCCAGTTGTATTCAATGGGTTACGTGCCGAAGGACGATCACATGGCACGGGCAGCCAGCCTGGGAAGATCCGTTCTGGAAGCCTTCCCGATGGCACTGTCGTCATTTGCATTCAGGCGCATTGCGGGTACTTTTTCTGATACGGGTGCTTCACAACATAATGTGTACGAAATGGCTGGTGCATGACGCATGTACAATATACAGGGTAAATCTGACAGAAACGAACTTCTGATTCAGCATGCGCCCCTGGTAAAGAAACTGGCGCATATGATGAGGGCGAGGCTGCCTCCCAGCGTGGAGGTGGATGACCTCATTCAGGCCGGCATGATCGGTCTTTTGGATGCTGCCAGCCGTTATGAGGAAGTTCATGGTGCCCAGTTTGAGACGTATGCGATGCAACGCATACGGGGAGCCATGCTTGACGAACTTCGCAGCAATGACTGGATGCCGCGCGGCATGCGGCAAAACATGCGGAAAATCGAAGATGCCATCCATGTCATGCAACAGCGGCTGGGCCGTCCTCCCAATGAGTCGGAGGTGGCAAAACAGCTGAATCTTTCCGTCAAGGCTTACCAGGATCTGCTTTCTGACGGCGCGGGACACCAGCTGGTTTATTACGAGGATTTTTTCGATGCCGAGTCAAGCGAGCATTTTCTTGACCGTCATACAGCAGAAGCTGCCGAAGACCCGTTGCAGATGTTGATGGACAGTGGTTTCAGGCATGCCGTGATTGATGCCATTGATGCCTTGCCCGAACGGGAAAAACTGCTGATGGGCCTGTATTACGAGCAGGAATTGAATTTGAAGGAGATCGGGGCAATTATGGGGGTCACGGAATCCCGTGTCAGCCAGTTGCACAGTCAGGCAATTGCCCGTATGCGTGTCAGGTTAAAGGAGTTGATGTGGACTGGGGAAGCATAGTCGGTATTATCCTCGGCGTAGGCGGCATTATTCTTGGCCAGATGATGGAAGGCGGCCATATCGCCTCGCTTTTCCAGCCAGCCGCGTTGATCATCGTATTTGTCGGGACAATGGGCGCAGTTATCCTGCAGTCCGGCCTTTCCGTTTTCTGGCGCGGCGTGAAGCTTGTCAGGATGGTTTTTTTCCCCCCTGCAGATGATTATCCGCAAATCCAGACGGACATTGGTCGCTGGAGCCTGATTGCCTGGCGTGATGGCACCCTCTCGCTGGAAAACCAGATTAACCAGGCAAAGCATCCCTTTATCCGCGCCGGGCTTCGCCATGTGGTCGATAATGTGGATCCATCCAAACTGCGGGACATTCTGGAAGCGGAAATCCAGATTTTTGAGGATAACCTGCGCCAACCTATCCGCATGTGGGAGTCTGCCGGGGGCTATTCTCCGACAATCGGTATTTTGGGCGCGGTGCTTGGCCTGATTCATGTGATGGAAAATCTCTCGGACCCAAGCAGGCTGGGTAGCGGCATTGCTGTGGCTTTTGTCGCAACGATTTATGGCGTGGGGCTGGCCAACCTGATTTTCCTGCCCATCGGCAACCGCCTGAAGGCCTGGCTGGCCAGTGAGGTCACCAAGCGGGAGATGCTGCTGGAAGCCTTTTACGGGATGTTGATGGGAGAGCATCCCCGGATGATTACCGAGCGGATGGCCATTTTTGCCCGCAAGAAGTAAGGGACAATCTGAAGCGGAAAGAACCCGGATACGTTCATGGCAAGAAAAAAACGCGAAGAAGAGCACGAAAACCATGAAAGATGGCTGGTGTCCTATGCCGATTTCATTACACTGCTCTTTGCGTTTTTTGTGGTGATGTACGCCATTTCTTCCGTCAACGAAAGCAAATACCGGGAACTGTCGCAATCCATCAGCAGTGCTTTCAAGGTCAAGGCGGTGCCGACAGCCACCATCAATGAAAGCCAGCCGAATATTGCGCCGCCAGCCATTACCCGTCCCTTCAGGAAAAAAGCCGCCGCCAGCGCGGAAGTCAGGAAAGAGCGCGAAAGGATGACCGCAATCGGGCGTGACCTGATGAAGGCGCTTGCCCCATTGATCAAGGAAGGCAAAGTCAAGGTCGTGCAAACCACGCGTGGGGTGAATGTCGAGATCAATGCCAGTGTCCTCTTTGCGCCCGGCGAGGCGAAACTTTCCCGGCAGTCTGAAGACGTATTGAGGGCGGTAGCGCGGATTTTGAAGAATGAGCCAAACGACATTCAGGTAGAGGGATTTACGGATAATCTGCCCATCAGTTCGTTGCAATATCCTTCCAACTGGGAACTCTCGTCTGCCAGGGCAAGCAGCGTTGTGCGGCTTTTTGTCGAGCAGGGCGTTCAGGAGAGCCGCCTGGTTGCTATCGGGCGCAGCGCCAATGTGCCGATTGAAGATAATGGCACACCTGAAGGCCGTTCACGCAACAGGCGTGTTTCACTGACCGTCCTTTCCACTATCCAGGAAACGGTGACAGAGATACCGGTTTACTCGCATGACGGCACGGATAAGGTGAACGAATGAGGTCAGGGGTTGAATAGCCAGATTTCGACTCGGGAAGAGGGGGGCGGTTTCAGAACCGCCCCTTTTTTATTGGCCTTTTCCGGAAAATAATTGTTTATCGGGATGGTGTTTTGCGCCAAATCAAATTGAAGAAATAGGGGGTAAAAGTGCCTCAATTCATCGAATTGCCACCATCCCCGGAATAGATATGGAAGAGATTGGCTGCGGAAACGGGGGGGTAAAAGCGGCTGATTTTAAAAAAAAGGGCCATTCAAAGCGATGATAAAAAGGCAAAACGCCCCTCTTATCCGGCTTTTGAATGCGCGGTAAAAAACCGCAGTGCGTTTTGTAGCATATTGATTTCATTGGATATAAAAGGCATATTGCCTAAAAAGCAAAAAAAGCGGCATCCCCCTCAAGTTTTCCCGAAACCTGCCGATTGGAAGCCCCTTCCGGGCGGGGTATAACCTTAATAAAACAACAACACCCCAATTAAACCTTTTGCCACCACCACCGTTAAATAGGCAACAGCGGTCGGCTTTGCACACACAGCAGCGGTCGGTTCCAAAAGGGAACACACCAATGCAACAGACAGAACGGACAAGACAAAGCACACCAATGAAAAAGGCGAAATCAGGCGCCTTGGCAATAGCAAAAGACTTAACAGGAGAGTCGTCATGCCACAAGTAATCAACACCAATATGCCGTCGCTGAATTCACAGCGACACTTGAACCAGACCCAGTCAGCCCTTTCCACCGCAATGGCGCGCCTGTCCTCCGGCAAGCGCATCAACAGCGCCAAAGACGACGCAGCCGGTCTTGGCATATCCGAAAGAATGACAGCGCAAATCAACGGCATGAACCAGGCCATCAGAAATGCCCGTGACGGCATCTCGCTGGGCCAGACAGCCGAAGGCGCATTAGGCACCATGAACGACATGCTCCAGCGCGTCCGTGTCCTGGCCGTGCAGTCTTCCAACGCCACCAACTCCGCCTCGGATCGGCAGGCGCTCCAGGACGAAGTCGGGCAACTGGTGTCCGAATTGAACCGCATCGCCGAAATCACCAGCTTCAACGGGCAGCATCTTTTAAACGGCACCATGGGAACCCAGTACTTCCAGGTAGGGGCCAACTCAGGCGAAGTCATCGGCGCCAACGGCACCAACTTCATGGCGACCACCTTCGGCAACTACCGCGTGGAAAACGACGGGATTGCACCGATACAGGATGGCACCCCCGCCAAAGCCGCATCCAAAGCCACCCTCACCGGTTATCTTGGCAGCGGGGAACTATCCGCTACCGACAGCGACAATGCGCGAACCATCGCAGAAAAGATCAACTTGCTCACAGGAAATACCGGCGTGAGCGCCAAGGCGAGCACCAATGCCCTCATGGAGCGTTTCCAGTCCGGCGAGACCTACGCGCTGGAGTTGACCTCCAACAACAAGGAGGCCGTAACCATCTCCTTTGCGATCGGAGCTGATACCACCGTATCGGATGCGTATGCGGCAGCCGTAAACGCCATCAACGCCCAGACAGCCAAGACCGGCGTCAGCGCAGAATATTACATAGGTGACTACAACAACACAGCCCTTCCGGGCATTCGCCTGAGCAATCCGAACGGCAATGACATCAACATCACCCCCATCATCTGCCCGACAACGACCCCATCGCTGAACGCCTTCAATTCAGACGGCACGGTAGGCGCAGGCACAGCGACCGTAAAAGACGAGGCCACCACCGTAACAGGCATGGTCACACTGGATTCGCCCAACAGCTTCGTTGTGACCGACGGCACGCCGCCCCCAGCCCAGTACCCGTTGGCCGGCACAGGCGACCTGATGCCGGTTTCGACCCTGGATGTGACAAGCTTTGCCAACTCGCAAAAAGCGCTGGCCATTGTTGATGCGGCGATCGTGCATGTTGTAGGCGAGATGGCGCGCTACGGTGCGCTCCAGGCCCGCTTTGAGTCGACAATCTCGAACCTTGAAGTGACATCGGAAAACACGACGAACTCGCGAAGCCGTATCCAGGACGCAGACTATGCGCAGGAAACGGCGGCGCTTTCCAGAGCAAGCATCCTGCAGCAGGCCGGCACCTCCATGCTGGCGCAGGCCAACCAGTTGCCGCAATCGGTATTAAGTCTCCTCCAGTAATCTCCTGTAAAAACTGGAACTTCCCCGTCAGCCTGATTCCCTGGCGGGGAGCACAAAAGGCACCCAAAACGGTGCCTTTTGTGTTTTTGCCGGAAATCCTTTCAATTGCCTTTCTTTACCCTTTC
>JAVBTJ010000084.1:0-6964 GCA_031556215.1 Oxalobacter sp. | reverse complement strand
CGGCGATGCGCAGGTGTCCGGCAATGCGTGGGTGTCCAAAAAAACTGACATCCAGTGGTTTACTGGAGTCGGATCATCCTCCGGAACCCTTACCGTCTGTCGGGCAAAAGACGACGGCCTGTTTTTGAGCCGTGGCTGCTTTTCCGGAACGCTTGACCAGTTTAAGGATGCCGTAGACCGGGAGCACGGAGACAACCAATACGGCCGTCACTATCAGGTAATTATCAGGTCAATCGAGGTTTGGTTTGATGTAGCCGAAAAGGGCGCGGCATGAAAGCCAAACTCGCCCCCTGGCTGATATTCGCCGCCCTGCTCTGTCTTTGGCTGGCTGCTACAGCAATGTCAGCGCCGGAGCCGTATACACCGAAACCATACCGCACGCCTGACGGAGAGCCGGTAAGCGTTGTCGAGGTTATGCGGCCTGCGCGGTGGGAGGAATCGAAATGAGGAATCCTGTCACCATCCGCGCATCCAGCCTGGGAGAACTTTTTGACTGCCCTGCTCGGTGGGAAGCCAAGCACATACTGGGCAGGCGTTTACCGCCCTCCGGCGCAACACAACTCGGAACAGCAATCCACGCTGGCGCGGCGGCCTTTGACGCCGGGCAGCTGAACAATACCGGAATCACGGTCAACGAAGCTGCTGCCGCTGTCGTTGACGCCATCCACAGGCCGGAATATGAGGTTGACTGGAACGAGGATAAGCCATCCGATGCGGAAAAAATCGGCATTGCCCTGCATGAAAAATACTGCACCGTCATTGCGCCGCGGCGCGACTATGCCGCCGTTGAAATCGCGTGCGACCGCCTGGAAGTGACCGATCTTGGTATTGTGCTAACCGGCACAGTGGACCGTCTGCGCATCGGAAGCGATGGCTACGGCATCACCGATATCAAATCAGGAAAAACCGCTGTTTCGGCAGACGGAACCGTAGATGCGTCGCCGCACGCCTTCCAGCTTGGCGCTTACGAACTCATGGCTGAATGTGCCAGCGGGTTACGCGTGACGGAGCCTGCCGAAATCATCGGGATGCAGACCGGAAAAACATCAAAAGCGCAGCTGGTTGGTAGTGCAGAGGTTGGTGGCGCTCGCGAAATGCTCCTGGGCAATGGCGACAAGCCGGGCGTTCTCGAACTGGCGTCCCGCATTGTTCATTCCGGCGCTTTCTACGGAAACCCGCGCTCCATGCTTTGCAGCCCGAAATTTTGCCCCATCTTTAAAAATTGCCAATTCAAACTTTGAAAGGAAATCCCATGTCCGCGCATCAACCAACATCCTTATCTGCGTTGCGGAAACAGCCAGCGCAGGAAAAATATTCTGTCGCCCTGACAGATTCGCAGGGTTTTGAACTGGCGCAACGCGCCGCAAAACTGCTGGCATCATCCAGTCTTGTACCAAAAGACTACCAGGGGAATATCCCGAACTGCGTCATTGCGCTGAACATGGCGAACCGTGTCGGGGCAGATCCTCTTATGGTTATGCAAAATCTCGTTATCGTGCATGGCAGGCCAACATGGTCGTCACAGTTTTTAATTTCGACCGTTAATACCTGCGGCAGGTTTTCGGCGCTTCGTTATGAGTTTTTTGGGGAAAAAGACAAAGACACATGGGGGTGCCGTGCCTGGGCAATCGAAAAATCCACCGGCGAAAAACTGATTGGCACAGACATCTCCATCAAGCTGGCGAAAGATGAGGGCTGGTACGCAAAAAACGGCAGCAAGTGGAAAACGATGCCGCAGCAGATGCTCATGTACCGAGCCGGTAGCTGGTGGGCGCGAGCCTATGCGCCTGAATTGTCGATGGGGCTGCATGCAACAGAGGAAATGCAGGATGTGATCGACTTTAACGAGGATGGCACATACACGGTCACAACCGAGGCGTTGCGCGGAACAGAGGCGGCTCCCGCTGATGTGATAGATGTGCAGGCCAGCGAACCGCAGGGCGGCCCTCTGCCCGTGGCCGGAACGGTTAATTCCGAATCAGGCGAAGTCACCATGACATTCGCCCAGGTCAACGACCGTCTTGTTAAGGCGGGTTCTCTTGATGCGCTTGATATTGCTGCAGGGCTTATTGAATCCGTACCGAACAAGCAGCACCAGCACGAACTGCGTCAGGTTTACGAATCCCTCAAAAATCCGAAAGACCCAGAGTAATGCTCGCCGCAGCAGGCGCGGCTCCGGCTGAATAGCCTGCCGAGTTTCCCGGCTCTCGACAAAGGCCGGGATCGACATGAGAGCGGATTGGTTGCGTTAAATGCCTTTTGCTGGGGCGCTACACAGGCACAATCAGTCTGCTCCCATGTCGGGATGTGAAAGCTGTAACAGAGGCAAACAAGGCCGCCAATCAGGTTTGAGTCCTGTGTAAGCGGATGTGAGCGAGGCTACCAATGTGGGTTCGAGTCCGTCAGCCTCACACCGACAAGCCAGCCTGATCGGCTCACAGGCGCATGGCGGACATGCTGAAAGCCCCAACACTGAATAGAGAGGATAAAAGATATGCATACCAGCATTCCCATACAGAATCAGGCAACTGGCGAAATTACGGCCACGCAAGTTCAGCATGGAATGACGCTTCGGGATTATTTTGCGGCAAAAGCATTGAATGGGCTTTTGGCTGGACGAATCCTAACGCGTCAGGACTTTGAGCAAAACGCAAGAGCGGCATACTTACTTGCAGATGCAATGCTCAAGGAGCGGGGAGCAGCATGACCAAACAAACGCAAACACCAGTCGATAAGCTGGAAGGGGTGCTGCTGGATTATTTCGTGGCGGTTTGCTGCGAGTGCAGAGTTATCAAAGTCAACAACGATTACGAAAACAAGCCATTCGTTTTTGTGAAATATGACGGTGTTTGGCTCGGCGGGTTTAGACCGTCAACCGATTGGACAAATGGCGGCAGAATCATAGAGCGAGAAAAAATTTCCCTCTATGGTTACTACTCTGAGTGGCATGCCGAATCGTTTACCGATAAAGGTCACGGCCTCATTGAGGATATGGAAGGCGACACACCATTGATTGCCGCCATGCGCTGCTACGTTGCCTCAAAGCTTGGCAATACCGTCATCATCCCGGCTGAACTGGCGCATCTGATACCGGAGGGAAAGTGATGGCAAAGTCTAAAGTTTATCCGCTGGAAATCGAGAACGTCGGCGAGGATGTTTATTGCCTGATGTCGCGAGGACATCATGATCCGCATGAGTTTATGCGTAAGGTGCGTGAGGATGGTTATGAGTGGAATCTTGGCATTCCGGAGCATCGTTACTACCGCGCAGTTCCATCACGCGATCCATACACCCGCTGCATTTATGTAGAAGGTGAGCCGGGAGAGCGCGGGGTGTTCCCAGTGACTGTCGCTGATGAAGCTTACGGCGAATGCATTTACATCGCTCCAAAGGAGCAGCCATGAAAACCAGCGCATACATTCCGCCAAAGGCAACCGTCATGACGCCAACAGGCCGTAAGGCTGTTGTAGTCCGGTACACGCCTGATGATGTGTTCCCCGAAAAGCAAAGAGCCATCTGCCGGTATCTGGACGATAACGATACGGTCAGCCTGTTGCCCGATCTTTTGATGGAGGTGGACTGATATGAATAGGACACTTGGAGAACTTCTCACAGAGTTGAGGAAAAGGCTCGACATGGATGAAAAGAGCAATCCTATCCTGACATCATTCCTGCAAGAAGCCCACGACATTATGTACGCGCAACTGAATCCGACTGCGATTGATTGTCGTGAAAGGCCGCGCTTTACGTACCAGACAGACATTTCCGGAGTTTCCGACAGGCTGGTGCTTTTGTATGCGCTGGCGCTTGCGAAATCGCACTATCGCCACCCGGATGCACAGGTCGCCGTATCGGCATGCACCAACCTTTTGCGCCTGGAAAAAATCCGGCAGCACCAGAACCGCCGCGCACAGCCAACTGAGCCGGAAGCACCATGTGTAGCAAATGTCCTGACATTGAAATTCGAGTTTGATACTGTTGACAAGGAAACAGGAGAGCCAAATCGCCTTACGATTTCTGTTTCTGGTGCCGCCGAAGCCGTGCATAAGGTTAATGATGCAATGTCACGGATGAATATGCAGCCTGTGCCACCAGGTCATGTCGTTGTGCCGCTTGAGCCGACAGAGGAAATGGAGTTGGACGCATATCAAAGTTTGGCTCATAAAACATGGCCGAATACGACAGCCGGTGAAATCTACCGCGCCATGATCGCTGCCGCGAAAAAGGAGCCAGATCATGGCTGAAAACTCAAAAATAGCATGGTGCGATCACACCTTTAATCCGTGGCGCGGGTGCCAGCCGGTCAGCCCAGGCTGTGCCAACTGCTACGCGGCGAGGGATTTAAAGCGATTTGGCGTGGATTGCTTTGGCCCAGGCAAAACCCGCATTCGCACAAAACCGGACAACTGGCGGAAGCCGTTGCGCTGGAACCGGCAGGCTCAAACCATGTTTTCTGCATGGGCCAAATTTAAGGCTGAATATCCCGGCATGACAGACAGAGAACTGCTGGCGAGGGGATTTATCAAACCAACACGCCCGAAGGTATTTTGCGCCAGCATGGCAGACGTGTTCGATAATGCGGTGCCGAATGAGTGGCGAAGGGATCTGTTCTCTCTCATAGAGCTTACCCCGCATCTTGATTGGCTGTTGCTGACAAAACGAATCGATAATGTTCGCGGGATGGTTGCTGATGCAAGAGTCCATGACTGGCTTGAAGGACGAAAAAATGTCTGGCTCGGTAGCACGATCTGCAACCAACCCGAAGCCGAAAGGGACATATCAAAACTTCTGGCCATCCGGGCGGCAAAACATTTCATCAGCCTTGAACCACTGATCGGAGATATCGACCTTGAAAAAGCCGGTGCATGGCCATCCGAAATTGTCGGAATTGATTGGGTAATCGTCGGCGGGGAAACCGGGCCGAATGCCAGACCGATGTTGCCGCAATGGGTACGCAAGATTCGTGACCAATGTGATTTGTTCGGCACCCCATTCATGCTGAAGCAAAACGGCGAATGGGCGAATCGCAGGGACATGCTCACCTACAACGTCACGAAAAAAACGCCCCGCTGGGTATGCCCGAATAAAGAGGATGACAGCGATCCGTATTCGATGCTTGAAATGGTGTACCGGGTCGGAAAGAAATCCGCTGGCCGCTTGCTGGACGGCAGGGAACACATGGAGTTTCCGGAGGCGACATGACCATGAAAACCCTGGGCCTCGACGAAGCCGCAAAAATACTGAAAGCACACAAAGAAACTGTCCGGATAAAAGCAAGCCGTGGCGAAATACCAGGCCGAAAAACGGGCAAATGCTGGACATTTTCACAGGTTGCACTTGAACGCTATCTCACGGGAGAATGGATTCCGCGAGTTGTGGAGTGCAGAAAGGAGACAATTGAATGTCACTCTACAAAAGAGAAAATAGCTCGTATTGGTACTACAAGATACACCCGCCCGGAGGCGGTAAAGTCTTACGAGGAAGCACTGGCACCGAAGAAAAAAGGAAGGCCCAAGAGTTCCATGACCGCCTGAAAGCGGAATTGTGGAATCAGGAAAAACTCGGTCACAAGCCAAAATATCAGTGGAATGACGCCGTTGTGCGGTTTGTGCGCGAAAAGGCTCACCTATCCAGCATCGAGACTGTAAAAAGTCACTTTCGCTGGCTGCATCCGTATTTGAACGGTGTTGCCCTTACTGACATTACCAGGGCAAAGATAGATCAGATTGCACAGGAAAAGCTGAAGGAAGGCGTTTCTCCGACAACAGCAAACCGGGTTATCGAGATGATCCGGTCTGTTCTGAAGTCTGCTGAAGCGTGGGAATGGATTGATCGTGTTCCCAAAATTCAGAAGATGGCACAGCCAACAAAGAGGGTTCGTTGGCTTACCCAGGAAGAAGCATCCCGGCTTCTGGATGAACTTCCCAAGCATCTGTCAGAAATGGCCGCATTCAGCCTGGAAACAGGATTGAGGCGGTCGAACGTGACGCAGCTTAAATGGTCGCAGGTTGACCTTGCCAGAAAGATGGCATGGATTCACCCGGATGAAGCGAAAGCAAAGCGGGCAATCCCTGTCCCGCTTTCTGACGGTGCCGTTGAAATATTGAGGCGGCAGCGTTTTGCAAAGCGTGAGCCGGGATATACGGATTTTGTTTTCGTGTACAAGGGCAAGCCGGTATTTCAGACCGGGACAAGGGCATGGAGGAAAGCACTTGACCGGGCTGGGATATCAGACTTCCGTTGGCATGACTTGCGGCACACCTGGGCAAGCTGGCATATCCAGAAAGGAACGCCAAAAGCGGTCTTGAAGGAATTGGGTGGATGGGAAACTTCCGAAATGGTGGAGCGCTATGCTCACTTTTCGGCAGAGCACCTGACACCGTGGGCACAGTCTTTTACCGATACGGGCACACTTAAGTACACAGTAGGAAATCAGATGTGAAAACGGGTTACATCTGCGAAATGTAACCCGTTGAACTACTTGGAAATTTTGGTCGGGGCGAGATGATTCGAACATCCGACCCTCTGGTCCCAAACCAGATGCGCTACCAGGCTGCGCCACGCCCCGAAGAATGAAATAATAACGCTATCTCAGCGTATGGTCAATCCATCTTTTGAGTTTATTTTTATTTTTTCGTAATTTTTGTGTCAGGCGGCGCAGAAATCAGCAATTCGCTTGGCCATTGCATGCGCTACTGCCTCATTTTCGGCTTCGACCATGATGCGTAAAAGCGGCTCTGTACCCGAAGCGCGGATCAATACCCGCCCGCTTTGACCCAGTTCTTTTTCTACTTTGTCCTTCTCGTTTATCATGGCGGCGTTTTCCTTCCAGTTAAAGCCTTTGGGAATGCGCACGTTAATCAGTGTCTGCGGGAAAAGCTTCAGCTCGCTGCAATACCCGGAAAGGGTTTCCTCGTTGCGTCGCAACGCCGACAAAACCTGGAGTGCCGAGACAATGCCGTCT
>JAVBTJ010000003.1:0-20159 GCA_031556215.1 Oxalobacter sp. | reverse complement strand
CGCCGTCGGCATATCCGGCGCCAAATCGCACGAAGACGTCATCATCGCCAAGGCAGGTATCGCCGCTATTCTCAAATAAGCGTAAAATCCCTGTCAGCGCAAACCACCCCCACGGCAGCCGCCGTCTGTGGTGGTTTTTTTATGGCGTGTCCGGGATGCCTCGGGTTGGCTGGTTTTAATCTTCCAATGCCCGCCTTAGCATGGTATTGAGGGCGCTGGGCGCTTCCTCCCTGCGGTCAAGGCGTTCCCTGGCGGCGCGTTCCTGCCATCGCCTTCCCTGTGCCTCATCCTTTTGCTGCCCCAGCTTGCCAAAGAGGTAGACATCCGCCATGCGATCCATTGCGGCAGGACTGCCGTTTTCCGCCGCGATCCGGTACCAGCGCAAAGCCTCTGTCAGGTCTTTTTGGACACCGATCCCGTGGTCATAGGCACGGGCGACATTGAATTGTGCGGCAGAGTCACCCAGTTCAGCCCCTTTGAGCTTGAGTTCAAACGATTTTTTGCGGTCTTTGGGCACACCAAGGCCATCATAGTACAGAAGGGAAAGGCCATTGTAACTACAGTCATCATCATGCTCGATTCCTTTATCAAAGAGTTCTTTTGCACGAATATAATCCTGTTCAACACCAGTCCCGTCTTTGTACATCAGGCCAAGATTACAAAGACCGCCAGCATTTCCTCTTTTTGCCGCTTCTGCATAAAAGAGAGCGGCTTCCTTCAAATCCTGCTTAACACCGATTCCTTTTTCGTGTACATAGCCGAGGTTGAGCATTCCTGCCGCGGAACCCAGTTCTGCCGCTTTCGCATAAAGAGCAATCGCTTTTTGGTCGTCACGCTGAACGTATTCACCACTTTCATACATGCGTCCGAGATTACTGAAGGCGTCTGGATAGTTTTGCCCGGATGCACGCGTGTACCATTCAAATGCCTTCCGTGTGTTTTTTGGAACCCCATAACCCCTTCGGTACATATACCCGATCTGGTTCTGTACTTCCGGATCTTTAGCAGCATCCTCCTTGAGGAGGTATGTGATTGCTTCATCATATTTTTTCTGCTTGAAGAGAATCATTCCCTCTTCCTTGTTTCCGGCAAATGCGGGCGAAAAAAAGGAGAAAACAAGACAAAGGCAAATTATTCGTTTTACGCTCTTCATTATGCACTTCCAAAAAGAAAGGGATAGGCTTGGTGAAAGCTTATCCCTAAATTGCAAAAATTAACAGATTGAGGTTAGTAGGAGCTATCTCGCTTCTGTGCTTGGGATTCCTTGCGAATACGATCAACCGCCTTTTCGCGCATATCATCCACAAGCGCATCGACAACGACACCAAAAAGCGCCCTTGTTTTTGGCGGCATCGTATTGCCGAGTACGTTCATGGAGCGCCTGAAAGCCGTCACCTTCATGGCATTTCCGCCGCCATGATCGATAGCCCTTAGCCAGTCTCCCTTTCCATTATCAAGCGCGTCGTTGGCATACATTTCACTGGCTGCACTGATGGCGTGGGAAAACCCTGTCCATGCCAGAGAAACATTGCCCAAAGCCAGTGATTCAACAACATCAACCAGTTTCTGCCCAACACCATCCTCATAAAAAGAAGCACGAAAACGCAGCAATTTTGCACCAATATCGTCATCCTGGCGGTGTCGGGGAGGATGAATAAGAAGGAAGGGGGCAGGGCGGGGATAGCTGCTATTCTCAAATAAGCGTAAAATCCCTGTCAGCGCCAGCCACCACCACGGCAGCCGCCGTTTGTGGTGGTTTTTTTATCCCGGAAAGCCATGCTCGAAGTCGCCAACATCGTCCTGCCCGTTTTTGCGCTCATCGCCCTGGGATACGCTTTCCGGCGCGGCGGCATCATGTCGGCTGCCGCCATCACCGAGCTGAACCGCTTTGTCGTCTACCTCGCGCTGCCTGCGCTGACCATCGACATCATCATCGGCAGTTCGTGGGAAGCCCTCTGGCAGCCCGGTTTCATCGCTGTCTTTGAAATTGCCGTTATTGCCATCTTCGTCCCGGTCTTTTTGTTTTTCCGGATACGGCAGAAAAGCCTGGATGCCGCCACCATCAACGCTACAGCCGCATCCTATGCCAATACCGGCTACATCGGCATCCCGCTTTGCCTTCTCGCCTTCGGCAGGGAAAGCCTGCCGCCGACTGTCATTGCTGGCATCCTCACCGTATCCGTCAATTTCGCCTTTTCCATCATCCTCATGGAAACCAGCAGCCAGAAAAGCGCCAGCATCGGCGCTGCCGTCAAAAACGTGGCTGTTTCCCTTGCAAAAAACCCGCTGATTCTCTCGCCCATCGTCGGTGCCGCCATGCTGGCTTCCGGTATTGCCTTTCCCGGCGGCGTCATACAGGGCATCAAACTGTTGGGTTCAGCCGCCTGTCCCTGCGCGCTGGTGGCAACCGGGCTTTTCCTCGCCCAGAAACAGGCCATCACCAGTGCCGCCACCGCCACCTGGCTGGTACTCCTCAAGCTCATCGTCCAGCCCCTTATCACCTGGTTTTGCGCCTACCGTCTCTTTGCCATGCCCGAAATCTGGGCCAAGACCGCCGTTATCCTGTCCGCCATGCCCACCGGCACCGGCCCCTTCATGCTGGCTGAAATGTACGGAAAGGGCGCAGGCATCGCCTCGCGCACCATCCTCTTATCCACCATCGGTTCCATCATCACGCTGGCAGTGTGGCTTACCATACTGTAGGAAACGCTATTTCCTCGCCTCAATACTCAGGCTGACCACGTAATCTTCCAGCTTTTCGCCCTCCGGCAGGGCGGCGGCAATGTCCCGGTAAAGCGGGTCGTTCCAGTCCTGCATCTGCCGCACGTAATCCGGCTTCGGCGTCAGGCTGATCGCGCCGAACCCTGCCTTTTCCAGCATCGCCCGCGTTTCCGCCACCAGCACCGCGCCCGCCACGCAGCCCACCAGCGCCGCCGCCATCGCCCGCACCTTTTCCGGCAGGGGCTTTAAAATAGCCAGGTCGGATACAGACAGCTTGCCGCCCGGCTTCAAAACCCGGTGAATTTCCTGCCATACCTGATCCTTGTCCGGCGAAAGATTGATGACGCAGTTGGAAAGCACCACATCCACGCTGTTGTCGGCCACCGGAAGATGCTCAATCTCGCCCAGGCGAAATTCCACATTGTCCAGGCCGCTGCGTTCTTTGTACTGCACGATATTGTTCCTCGCACGGGAGAGCATTTCCGGCGTCATGTCCACGCCAATCACCCGCCCGGCAGCCTTCACCCTTTCGCCAGCCAAAAACGCGTCAAAACCGCCGCCGCTGCCCATGTCGAGCACCACTTGTCCCTCAACCAGCGCCGCCAGCGCTACCGGATTGCCGCAGGAAAGCCCCATATTCGCGCCGTCCGGCAGGTTTGCCAGGCTTTCGGCGTCATACCCCACCGCCTGGGCCAGACGCGCCGGGTCAGCCGGGCCGCTGCGGTCACTGCAACAGCAGGGCGACGCCTGCCCGATGGCTATTGCACGATAGCCCGTTCGCACCGTTTCCCGCACATCCAGTTCCGTCTTGTCCTGTTTCGTCATGTCCATCATCCTTGTTAATTCATTAATCAGCCACCCTCATTCTCGCCGGGAAGAGGGAGAACAACTTCTGTCATTTAATAATACCGCGACGACAGGAACAACAAAAATAACCGCATTTCCAGATAAAATGCATTCAGGAAACGGTTTATCAGGGTTCCTCAGCGGTTTTACCCAACCAACACGGGAGTCAAATAACATGGGAAAAAACATCGTTATCCTGGCAGACGGCACAGGGCAGCGCAGCGGCCTGTTTTATGATGAAAACCGCAGCAACATCTACAAGCTGTACCGGGCAACACGCTGCGGGCCGGATTTGACAGTGCATCCCAACGAACAGCTTGCCTTTTACGATCCGGGCATCGGGACGCGATCCTTAAGCTCCAATTTCTTCGTCCGCTTCTACGAGCGCATCCTCAACCTTATTTGCCAGGCTACCGGGCTGGGGCTGACAGGCAACACCGTTGACTGCTATGCTGCCATCATCCGCAAATGGCAGCCCGGCGACAAAATATTCCTCTTTGGCTTCAGCCGTGGAGCATACACTATCAGGACACTGGCAGCCGTGCTCTCCTTTTGCGGCGTTCCCACGCAAATGCCCGACGGCAAACCCCTGTTAAGGGACAAAAAACATACCGAAAAAATCGCCAAAGAAGCCGTCAAAAGAGTCTACCAGCACACCCGTTCCATTCGCCCCGCCAGTGCCACCCCGCGCCAGAAAGAACTGCTGGAACAGCGCGAACGCCTTGCGGCCCAATTTCGCCGGAAATACAAAAGCGGCGACGAAAAAAGCGCCAATGCCGAACCCTTTTTCATCGGCGCATTTGATACCGTTTCCTCCATTGCGCGCCTCGATTCGCTTTTGCTCGTGTCCAGCATGGTGATCGGGCTGATAGCGCTTTTATCCTGGGCGTTTTCCTTCCTTGCGCTGACATGGACATCCTGGCTTGCAGTGCTTTTGGGTTGCAGTCTTTTCGGGTTTGGCCTCTGGTATTGCAGCGCGCGCGTCAAAATGCCCGGTGCCTTGCCCGGCTATACCGCGTGGCAGACCTGCACCTGCAACACCCTGCTGATGAACTCAGACGACATGCGCTTAAGCCGGAATGTCCCGTATGCAAGGCACGCCATCTCCATCGACGAAGACAGGAAAGCCTTCCCGCGTGTCGGCTGGGGAACAAGGGGCGAGCCGAATCCCCCGGATAAAAACGGCATCAACCAGTTTGAACAGGTCTGGTTTGCCGGCAATCATTCCGATATCGGTGGCAGCTACGCCGAAAACGAGGCGCGGCTGTCAGACATATCGCTCAAGTGGATGGTGGATGTCGCTGAAAAAGTCGGGCTGAAATACGATGCGCGTTACCTTAACCTGTACCCGTGCCCCTACGGGAAGCAGCATGACGAAAGGCGTTCCTTCCTTTTCCGCCTCGCAGGCGTCTCCCTTCGCCAGATAGACCCCAAAGCCGTCCTGCATCCCAGCGTACTGGACCGCTTCAAGGCCGAAGCCGTCCTGCACTACGACGAAATGAAACCCTACCGCCCCAAGGCACTAAGAGGGCATGAGGAGACCAGTGGGTATTATTGACCATGCCCACAGTCATCAGTTGCCGCCGAGGGTATCGACCGAAAGGGGGGGACAAATTGTCCCCCCCTTTTGCGAGTTCGTCATCCCGTCGGCGCATTTTCTTGATATAGTCCGTGGGATTGGGGGTATCGGTCAGGGCCTGGACGACATCCGCGACAACGAAGTACCATTTTTCATCTGTTTCGCTCCATGTGGAGCGAATCTGCCTGCTTTCAAAAAGTTTAATGCTGCTCATGGTTTTTCGGGTGGTTGTCGTATTGCCATTATAGCTCCAGCGGGATCCGTTCAGTGTAGGGCATGACATACCGGAAGCCTTACCCCTCCGGCGGCCTGACGATGCCCGCCTCCTGGCGCTTTCTTTCCCGCCAGAGCTGCCATGAATTGATGATGTTCTGCCAGACGACATAAGAGCCAGCGCCCACGGCGGTAATCGGCGTCAGGTAGGTGTGTGCCATCCAGATGGCGAGGATGGTGTTTTTCTGTCCCAGCGCCTGCCCGCCGGTGATGCGTTCGCCGTAATACCCGCCGATTTTCTTGCCCAGGAAAAATTGCAGGCAGCATACCGCCAGCGCCCCCAGCGCGATCCAGATTTCGGTGATGCCTTCGGCTGGCTCATGCAGGAGCGTGTGGGTTGTCTGCGCCATGACAGTCATAAGCGCAATCGCCCACAGGTAAAAGGGCAGGCTGTACAGGGAAGACAGCCGCCTGTGCACACGCGGCAAAAAGCGGTGCAAGAGGAGTGCCACGACAAAAGGGGCAACCAAAAGCGGCAGTACCCGACCGAAAATCATGAAAAAGGCTGCCCAGAAACCGAGGCTTTCGTACATCGGGTGGATAAGGGGGAAAAAAAGCGGTACGGCAATCGCCGTCCCCAGGTTGGAAAGGATGGCAAAGCTGGTCAGGCTGGCGGCGCTGCCCCCCAGCTTGTCGGTGATGACGGCGGCAGCCGTTGCCGTGGGCGCCATGACGCAGGCCATCGCGCCTTCTGCCACCAGCACATGGAAGGGCGCCAGCGCAAAGTAAACGCCTATCCCGCCGCCGATCTGGAAAAGGAAAAGCCAGACATGCTCCATCCTGAAATGGATGTCCGCAAGCGGAATCCGGCAGAAGGTGAGCAGCAGCATGATAAAGATCAGAAAAGGCGTCAGCGGGGAGAGGTAAACCAGCATGGGAAACCCCACCACTCCCGCAACCATCGCCAGCGGCAGCGTCCAGTTGCGGATGAAGGGGAGTATTTTCATGGTGCCGTCCTTCTCTATCCTTTTTCCGGAAAAAGACAGAAAGAAAAACCCGCTTGGCGTGGCGGGTTTTTCGTAACAGGGGTTATTGTCATGATGCGGGCTTTCCCAGCTCCGAAGGAAGAGGGGCTGGCTTGTCCACCGGTTTTTCTGCGGGGGCTTTCGCTGCGCCTTCGGTGGCGGCCCCGGCACCTGTTTCAGCGGCAGGCTTGCCATCCGGCGGGGTAGTTGCGGCATTGCCCGGCTTTTCGATATTCACCTCGACTTGGGCTTTGGGTTGTTCGGCAGCAGGCGCACTGTCAGGCGGGCTGGCCTGTGTTTCCGGTTTTTTCTGCGGAGCCTTGCCGTCGGTGCGGATCTTCATGCCGTCAGTGTCAAGGTTCTGGGTTTCTTCGTGCTTGCGGACGATTTCGGTTTTCAGGTTGGCAAGACATTCTTCATGTTCGCCCGTCAGGCAGACCGAATCAGGCGCAAAGGCGTTGCCCGTGCGGTAAAAGGCCGCCAGCGTTTTCGCCATTTCCTCGCTCACAGCTTCGTTGCCCGCGTAGATGCTTGTCAGGCGTTCTTTCAACGGCGCCTGCTGGGTTTTGAGCAGGTTTTTGACAGAGGCATAGTAGTCCGTTGCCGTCATGCATTTGTCCAGCGACACTTCCACCCAGAGCAGATAATCGCTCTTGCGTTCAGTCGCGCCCATGAATTCGCGGCAGATGACGGTGGCGCTGGAGCCTTTTGAAAAAGTCGGGTAATAGGTGGAACTGTAATATTCCGGGTCAAAACGCAGCGACAGTTTTCCGGCAAATACCATTTTCTTGTCGCGGTCTTCCTTGTGGAAGGAAAGGCCGTACTGCGCGTCGGCATTGTGGTCGAGATCCCAGGTGATCGAAAGCCCTTCGGAAAGCTTTACCGGGTATTTATCCTGGGCATCCACGAAATTGTTCCTGAAATCTTCCAGGACGGATTCTGCCGTTACCGCGTTGTCCGGGTCAATGATCGGCACAGGGGAAAGGGAGACAAAATCCGAATTGATGCCGTTGGTAATCAGGTCGTCCAGCACCAGGATGGCGGAAAAATTGACATAGCCCTGGTTGAGGGTCGGCGCGGCTTCTTCCTTGCCCTTCTGGTCGCAGCCCGACAAAAGCAGCAAAAGCAATGCAACAGGAATAATTTTTTTCATTTTCTGGCTCCTGCCTGTCCGGTTTATCCGGGCTGGCGAGTGGTTCGCCAGCAACAATTTAGCTTACACCAACCCTTTGCGTTGGTAAAGCCGCAGGGCAGGGCGTGCAATTTTTATTTTGTCCCGGGGACTTTCACCTGTGAAACTGCTTCTTTCTGCTTTTTTGCCGTTTCGGAGCGCTCATGGATTTTTTCGCCGGAAGGCGAGCGATCCGCATTTTCCGGGCGTTCTGCCGGGCCGGACTTGACCTGCTCAAATTTGCGCGATGTGGTCTTTTCCGGGTCGATGTGCATGGCGCCGACATTTTCGGCTTTTACCTCGCCCCATTTCCGCGCAAATTCTTCCACCAGGTTTTCATGGCAGGAAAGGAAGCTGCCCTGGAGGCAGACAGAATCTTCCGGGACAGACTGCCCGGTAAGGTAAAGCGCGGCAAGCCCTTTTGCCAGTGCCGGGTTGACAGGCTCCCTGCCGTGATAGATGTCTGCCAGCCGTTCTTTTATCTTGTCCTGGAACACGGCATAGTAGTCGTCTGCCGTCTTGCACTGGATCAGGCGTACCTCGATCTTGTGCGTGCTTTCATTTTTAAAGTCGTGTACAGGGCGGTATTCCATGCACATGAAGGTGCCGGTTGCCCCGGCGGCATAGTCCGGGACATTGCCATCGCGGTAAAAATCCCTGTCGAGCGAAATACGCAAAACACCGGTAAAAGCCGGGGTGATATCCCGCGCTTCCTTGGAGAAAACAATCTCCCGGCTGTCCTTGTCAACATGGCTGACCGTGCCGCGCACAACTGTGCCCGAGCCGCGCAGGCGCTGGTACTTGTCTTCCGCTTCGGCAAAATTGTGCCGGAAGTCGTCAATCACCCTTTCCGCATCCATGATACGGTAGGGGGAAATGACGCGGGCAGGTGCAAGCTGGGCGTAAATCGAGGCGTCACCCCGGTGGATGATGTCTTCGAGGATCAGGTTGGCGGCAAAATGGACATACCCCTCTTTCATGTCACCCGGCTTGACGGATTGGGGCGATTTGTCACCGCAACCGGCAAGCGCCAGTGCGAGCAGAAAACAGGACAACAGCTTTTTCATGATACAAAACAGGCAAACCCGATAAATTCAACAGAGCGAATCATACCGTGTTTGACGCTGGCAAACAAACAGCATACTCCAAAAAAACGGATCGCGTCCAACGCCCCCACGAAAACGATCCGGGGAACTGCTGATCAAGGGGTTCCTACCCCTTGATATTGATGATAGGCCGGACATGGTGCAGCACCTCCACCAGGTCTGTCTGCATGGCCATGACTTCCCATATATCCTTGTAGGCGTCCGGCGCTTCGTCAAGCGTATGGAGATCCACCCGTGCCGTGATGCCGCGCTCTTTCATCGCGGCGGCAAAGCGGGGCAGGTCGATTTTCTTTTTTGCTTCCTTGCGCCCCATCACGCGCCCCGCGCCGTGCGAACTCGAAAAAAGGCTTTCCGGGTTGCCCTTGCCGCGAACGATAAAAGATCCGTCGCGCATATTGCCCGGAATGACCCCATCCATCCCGTCTTCCGCATGGGTTGCCCCCTTGCGGTGAATCCACAGGCCGTCTTTTTTCTCGGCATGGTTGTGGTTGCGGTTTATCAGGGTACTTCCCAGCACCTGCCCCCCGATTTGCGAACCGATGGCCTCTGCGACCACGCCCATGATCTGGCGGCGGTTTTCCAGGGCAAAGGCAAGGCAGTAAGTCATATCGCGGATATAATCTTCCCCGGCGGCGGAATCCGTTCTCAGGCCGTAAAAACCCTCGCGTGGCCTGCCGTCAGGCGAGGCCACCTTCAGGTAGTGCGTCGCCACCGAATGCCCGATATTGCGGCTGCCCGAATGAATCACGATCCACATCTCGCCCGATGCATCTTCGCCCACTTCCACGAAATGATTGCCGCTTCCCAGGGTGCCAAGCTGTTTCAGTCCACCGTTTTCCATCAGCTTTTTCAGGACAGGCGTCTGGTCAAGCCGCCGGTAGTCATCCCACGCCATCGGGGTTTTGCGGTGTTCAAACCCCACCGGCAACAGCTCGTAAATCCGCCTGAAAATCCGGTCGGCACGGTTTCTCACATCCGTTGCCTGGAATGTTGTTTTGACTGCGCACATCCCGCAGCCGATGTCGTATCCCACAAAACTCGGATAAACCATCCCCTCTACCGCCACGACAGCGCCAATCGGCAGCGTATAGCCCGCGTGGGCATCCGGCATGAGCGCGCCCCTTAACACGCTGTCCTGCTGCATCGCGCCGGTAAACTGGTCTATCGCCTCGCTTTCCAGGTGTTCTGCAAAAATACGGTACGGCTTGCCCGTTGCGTCAATCTTTTTCAGCTTCATCGTGTCAACCGCCTCAGACCCCCGCTACTTCTTTTCCTCATTTTCTTTGGCAATTTGCATGAGCGACAGCCTTTCTTTTTTGACCGCCTCATCCGTCACCAGGCGGCGCTTGTCCAGCTTTTGCATGCAGGCCGCATGGGTACCCGTCAGACAGGGCGAACTGGCTGGCAGCTTTGTGCCGCTGGCGTACAGCCCGGCCAGATAGCTTGCCATACCCACATTTACCGGCGTTTTCCCGGCATAAATATCGCCAAGGCTCGATTCAAGGGCCGTCGTGATTTCCGTCATGTGGTTTTTTACCACATCCCGCGTCAGGACACATTTCGTGAAGTAAGCTTCCACCAGGAGATGATTGCCCGTGCGCTGGATATAGATCGGCAGCCCGCCTTGCGCACCCCGGCATATCACGGATTCTTCGGATTTTTCGCGTACTTTGGGATAAGCCTCGCCCTTGTAAAAATCCCGGTCAAATTCCGCATGCAGCTTCACCGTATAATGATGTCCCTTTATCTTGTCCACGCCAGAGGCGACATACTCAAACTGATCCCTGCTGTAGGCCGTTCCCACCGCGACAGAGCCATCCATCTGCAGCTTGTTGTGGAGCCGTTCAAGATAGCGTTTTCCCGTCTGCTCCGGGTCTTCCGCATATTCCAGGATCATCTTTTGCGCATCCATCGCATAATTGGCCGGTTGCAACTGCGCGGGCAGAAAAGCCGCATAGTCCGAATTTGCCCCCTTTGCCAGCAGATCGTCCGCTACCATCAGCGCGGCAAAATGAATCGGTTCCTTTTGGGGAGGATCTGCTTTCCTGCTGCAGGCAGCAAGAAGCGTCAACAACAGCAGGGCAGGGATGTATTTTTTCATGGCGCGCTTTCTCAAATGAACCGCTGATAAACGGTTGAAAACAGCAGAATTAGCAAAAGAATAATTCGTTATGCAGCTTCGCACAAGCGGAACCTGCGGGAATGCCATTTCCACGCCTTCTTTCCTTTGGGAAAATATAAAAATCATATATAATTCAAGCATTAGCCTCTTTTTTGGGAAAAAGTCCATGCAGATCGGCTCAAGCCTTGCCAGCACCCTGCTTTACAGCACCTTCGGGCAGCAGGGGGGGCGTGCGGGCCAGGGGCAGCAAGCCGGGGAAGAAAAAAACCTTCCCGCCGCCGCCCCAAAGCCGACCGAAAATGTCCACCTTTCCGGCAAGGGCATTTCGCCCGATGCCATCAAAGAGCAGCAGGCGCTCACCTACAGCCAGGCTGTCAAAGCCCCGATGGCAGGCAGTACCGTCAATACCGCTTACGCCGATGCCACCAGTCCCGGCATAAAAGAAGCCGCCCAGGCCGCCGTCTTCCCGCCTGACAGCGAAGAAAGCGCGATTCGTGACGGCATGCCTTTTGCCAAAGAGCTGGAAGAAATCACGTTGCCCGGAAAAACACCATCATCTGAAGAAGAGGGCGACACAGAAGAGGCAGGGAAGGCCGATGACAAGCCCGGAACAGACAAAACCGACAAGGCCGGAAAATCCGCCGAAGACGATCCGGCAGTCAATACCGAAATCACCCAGCTATAGCAAAGGGAGAGGGAAGTCATCGCCCACGAGGCCGCGCACAAGGCTGTCGGCGGGCAGTATGCCAGTGCTGCCAGCTACACCTACACCACCGGGCCGGACGACAAAAAATACATTGATGGCGGCGAAGTGTCCATCAGCACGCCGTCCACCAGCGACCCCGAAGAAGCCCTGCGCCTGGCAGAGCTTGTGAGAAGAGCGGCGCTTGCCCCGGCCAGCCCATCCAGCCAGGATCATGCCGTTGCCGCCAGCGCCACCCAGAAAGCCGCTTCTGCCCGCGCTGATATGATCAAGGCTGCCAACGAGGCCGCCTCGGCAGAACGGGCAGAAAAGGCAGAAGAAAAGGCCGTCAAAGCCGAAAAAACCGGAAAGCCCGACTCTGCCTCCGGCAGCAACGGCAAAAAAGACAACACCTCCGTCCCCGGCCAGAAAAACGGCATCACCGACTTTTCCGGCATCAATGTTGCCCGAGGCAAAAAAGCAGCCAATGCCTATGCCTCCATCTCGGACATCAGCAAACCGCCAGCCAGCAGCAGCAACATCCGCGCTGTCGGGTGAGCCAAAGCCAGCGGCAAAGCAGTGCCATTCCCCTTAATCAGAGGATTCCAGGAAGACAACCGTGGAAAAAGAAAAACAGCCCAGGCATTGGGCAACCGAAGCCGACGCATGGATACAGTGGGTGCGCCAGCCCGGCCATGACGCTTTCTGGCACTATCGCGATACCCTGATTGGTTGGCTGGGAAAGGGCAACGGCAAAGCACTGGAAATCGGCTGCGGGGAAGGGCGCGTCAGCCGGGAAATGAAAAAGCTGGGATACCACGTCACCGCTTCCGACCCGATACCTGCCCTGGTAGAGGCCGCCAAAGCACTTGATTCCGCCAATGCCTATGCCATCTGCGACGCAGAGCAACTGCCCTTTGAAAAAGAACAGTTTGACCTGGTAATGGCATATAACCTGCTGATGAGTGTCAAAGCCCCCTTTGCCGTGCTGATTGAAGCCCAAAGGGTTCTGAAACCGGGCGGCACCCTCTTTATTTCCGTTACCCATCCCTTCCAGGAGCGGGGCTGTTTTGAAGGCGAAGCGGCAGATGCACCCTTTGTCGCCCGTGAGAACTATTTTTACCGGGGGCCATTTGAAGCCATCGAATCGCGGGATGGCCTCACCATGCGGTTTGCCGGGTGGCAGCGCCCGCTGGAGGACTATTTTAGCGCACTCGAAAAAGCCGGGTTGGCCGTTACCGCGCTTTTGGAACCCGTTCCGTCACCGGATGCGAAAGAGGGCATGAATTGCTGGCGTCGCGTTCCTCTGTTTCTGTGGATGAAGGCCAAACGCCTGGCGTAAAAACAAAAACAGGTTGCCAATGTCGCTTTACGAAACAACTGATTCCGCCTTGAGACGATACCCCAACGCGTGACACACTTTCATGATGGTGGAAAATTCAGGGTTTCCCGTTTCGGAAAGCGCCCTGTAAAGGCTTTCACGGGCAAGCCCCGTATCCCTGGCAAGTTGCGTCATTCCCCTTGCTCTGGCAATGACGCCAAGCGCATGCCTGATAAGCGCCCCGTCTTCCTATCGCACCGTCAGATTGGTCAGATCCATAATCCGCTCACGTCGGCCTCTTTCCTGCTCGGCTTTTTCCATTTTGACCATTTCCTGCCATTGCGAAGCCTTTTTTGCGTCCGCAGGCAGACCAAGCTGGCCGTTCTGGTAAATGTCCGCCAGGCGTTCCATTGCAGAAAGATTGCCCCTTGAGGCGCTCCGAGCGTACCAGTAGAGCGACTCCTTCTCGTTTTTCTTGATGCCCAGGCCATTGCCATAAGCCTGTGCCAGGTCATACTGCGCCTGGTGGTCGTCCTTTTTGGCGCCCTCCATCCTCAATTTGGTTGCCCTGGTACTATCGCGCCTGACGCCGATGCCTTCCGTATACATGAAGGCAAGCTGGTTGCGCGAGCAGGCATCGTTATACTTGGCAGCCTTTTCCAGCGTTTTGATGGCGAGCGCCGTATTCTTTGGCATGCCGTTGCCTTCCAGCATCATGCGGCCCAGCCGGCATTGCGCAGGCCCGTTGCCTTTGGCGGCAGCCTTTGTATACCAGTTGGCGGCCTCACTCGGATTTTTTTCCACGACCACGCCATCCATATACATGTCGCCGATATTCAGCATCGCCGTAGGGATGCCATTTTCCGCCGCTTTACGGTACCATTTCAGTGCCTCGGCCTGGTCTTTTCTGACCCCTTCACCCAGCGCATAGGAATAAGCCACATTAAACTGGGCGGCCGGGTTGCCCTGCTCGGCGGATTTCATGAACCAGGAAAAAGCCGTCCGGTGATTCTGCCGAACCGCATTACCCCGCGTGTACATCACGCCAAGCCGGTTTTGCACGTTGGAATTAGCTTGCAGATCCGGTTTCAGGAAATAAGCCAGCGCTTCCCTGTATTCCCCTTCCAGGTACAAGTCCATGCCCTTGTCGAGATCGTCAGCCAGGGAAAAAGCAGAAAGAAAAAGGGCGGCAAAAAAGAAGGCAGCCCTGGAAAAGATTTTCATAAGAATGCCTTTGCGTAATGAAAACAGGGGGATATGCCATCCATTTTTATTCGTAAGTGCCGAACTTGTCCATGACACCCTCGCGGCTGTAGACATTGCCGTCCGCGTTGGAAAGGCAACTGACAATATCATTGAGTGCGATAGTCGTAAAATAGGTTTGCGCCAGCTTCACTTCGTCCAGCTCTTTTGGAGAAAGCCCGGATAACTGGAGAGGGGGCTTTTTGACTTCTTCAATGAGCTTGCCTGACTCTTTCGGATAAAGTATCCAGCGTTCCTTGCCGATAATCTCGTTTTCATCCCTGGCGATGACGTCGTAAACCACCATCGTGTCGCCCCGTCTTACGCCGACTTTCCAGCCGGTACGTATTTCGCCCTTAATTTTGTCAGTCAGTTCTTTCATGGATTTTTTCCCATTTCAGCAAAGGTGTATCCGGATGCTGCTCCTGTTTTCATTGTAAAGGCGGATGCGCCGAAAAGGGAAGGGCATGGCCGTAAAACAGAAAAAAGAAAAGAAAAACGCGGATTTGCGCGTTTTTCTGACGAATGGTTGACTTCTTATCACCAAAATGGACTTATTCCCTGCCGGAAAACAGGAAAAAGACAAAAAAATCAACAAAAACAAGCAAAAAGTATGTTTCTTCAAGGCAAAAGTTCAGGTTTGCCATTACAATACCCCAAACATAAAAAAGCGGCGTTTTGGCAAGACAAAAAACGCCGCTTCTTACATCTATTGAGTCAGGTGCAATTTGAACAAAACAGCACAAAGCGGGAAAAAGCCTATCCTGAAAAATGACCAGGAGCGCATGCGCATCATGCTGGATGCTGTGCCGCTTTGCGCCACCCTCTGGGATGCAAACTTGAACCGGATCGACTGCAATCAGGAAGCAGTCAGCCTTTTCGGACTGTCTTCCCGGCAGGAATACCTCGACCGTTTTTTTGAACTTTCGCCAGCGAACCAGCCGGATGGCAGCCCTTCACGGGAAAGTGCCGCTGCGTATATCCGGCAAGCCTTTGACACAGGCCGGGTACGCTTTGAATGGATACACCAGAAACTCGACGGCACCCCGATTCCAGCGGAAATCACCCTTGTCCGGGTGGAGTATGACAACGGCTATTTGGTTACCGGTTATACCCGGGATCTTCGGGAACTCAAGGCGATGGAAGCCGAGACAAAAAAAGCCTCGGAGCGCATGCGCATCATGCTGGATTCCGTGCCGCTTAGTTTCACCCTCTGGGATGCCGGTTTCAACCGGATCGACTGCAACCAGGAAGCCGTCAGCCTTTTTGAGCTGTCATCCAAGCAGGAATACATCGACCGTTTTTTTGAACTTTCACCGGAATACCAGCCGGATGGCCGTCCTTCACGGGAAAAAGCCATCGAGATGCTTTCCCGGACAGTTGAAACCGGCCGCGAGCGCTTTGAATGGATGCGCCAGAAACTCAACGGTGATGCCATCCCCTCCGAAATAACCCTGGTACGAGTCGATAAGGAAGACGGCTACGTCATTGCCGGATACACGCGCGACCTCCGGGAAATCAAGCACACCGTTTCCCGCCTGAACAGGATGGAGCAACTCGCCTTTACGGACGCCGTTACCGGCATCTCCAACCGCTACCACTTCATGGAAAATGCGAAAAAAGTCCTTCTCAGCCTGTCGGCTACCCGGACAATTTCCATCATGATGATCGACCTTGACCACTTCAAGAGCGTCAATGACACCTACGGTCACGTGATCGGGGACAGTATCCTGAAAGCCGTTGCCAAAAAAATCCAGTATACCCTGCGCGATACAGACAACGTTGCACGGTATGGCGGGGAAGAATTCATCGTCATTGTCGAGCATGACAGCCGCGACACGATTATCAGACTGGCCGAGCGGATCAGGCAGGAAATACACGAAGCCATCTTCCAGTGCCAGGAAGAAGACATCTCTGTCACAATCAGCATCGGCGTTGCCATCCAAAGAAATCCATCACAAACGCTTGAAGGGTTGATCGCGCGGGCCGATTACGCCCTTTATCAGGCCAAGGCAAACGGCAGAAACCGGATTGAGTTCGCCAAAGACCATGACTTTTCCGGGCCAATATAAAAGCCCCTTTTCACTGGCTCGCGCCTGACGGCGTATTATCCCCAGCAAACCTCAATCGGTTCACACCAGGGGGTGCGGGTAACGGCGTATACCCAGGGCAGGTTCCTCAAAAGCATGTCATGCGGTTGTGACGCTATTGTCAGGACAGGCTTTAACCCCATTTCAAGCGAGCCTGAACGCTTTAAAAAAAGGCTGCGCAGATTATCGACAGCCACCCGGCCCAAGGCCGTCCAGTGCGCGCACAGCGCTTCCACCACCTGGATAGCCTGTTGCTTTTCCATATCCGACAGAGGGGGCGGCGGCGGGACAGGGCGGCCATGCGGCCAGCCGCAAAGCAGGGCATTCAGGCTCAAATCCCCCGTGATGCCGTTTTCCCCGTTTGCCATATACTCAAGCAGGTAAATTGCTTTTGCATGCGTTTCCCCATCGAGAAAACGCATCACATCCAGATACCCCAGGTTACGGAAAAAATGCGGCAGAAAAGGCGCAAAAAGCACCAGTCCCGCATTTTCAATCACAATCGGATTTTCCCTGTTCACTTGTTTCTCCCAAAATCATTTGGCCCCGGATGGGATGGGCTGTTATCTTTTTTATCCGGATTTTCGCCGATTTTAACAGAAGTTGCCGAATTTTCGATTGTGGGAAAATCCGGGCTGCGCTCTGGTTTTGCAGGCGAAGCCGCTGCGGCGGGCGCTTTTGGGTTTCCCCGTTTCCTGAACCGGAAAATCACCAGAGCGATAATGCCGCCGACAAGCACATACAAAAGCAGGTTGTTAAAGCTGCCTGACGGCATCGCCGAAGACGCCTGTCCGGACTCGGAAGACGGGCGCGATTCTGTCACGCCTGGAGCCGCCCCTTCCTTAAAGCCCATGCCTGCCACCACCATCGGCGCTTCCGATTTGAAGCGGACAACATCCTCTTCCGAGCGAACTGTGCGGTAATGGTTGACCGACAGCACCTTGCTCTCAGCCAGAAGCGTTGTCGAGACAAACGCTTGGTCAAACGTCAGCAATTCACCATCGACACTGGCAGATTGCGTCATCACCGCCATAAAGGAAATCTGCGTATCCGTTGACGCCAAAACCCCCATATTGCGAACTTTCCCGATCTTCATTGCCCCGTCGGTAGTCTTCCCCAGATGCTGGTTCACTCGATCCCTGGCCTGCGCTGTCTGCATCGTTTCCTGGGCGCGCGCAATCTCATCTTTCAATTCCCCGAAATCCTTCAATCCCACCAGGAAGCCATCCGACTGCGAGTTGGAGGTGACAACAACATAGTCGTCCAGCATCTGGTTCGCCTCTTTGCCGTACTTTTCGTCTATGCCCTTTTCAACATAAACCTCGCGAACCAGCACATTTTCCGGCATGGCTTTCTTCAGCACAGCCAGCACGGGCCCGTACTTCTTTTCCGAGGCGGGCACATATCCTGGCGGACTGCGAAAAGAGAGATTTGTCCCGCCGAGATTAATCGTATCAGCGTGCAAAGCCAGAGGCAGCAGCGCCAGGCAAGACAAAACCATCCAGAACCGTTTCATGCGTTTATCCTTCTTCATGTTATCAAAAGCAACCTTCCATTATAAACGCAAAGGAACCCGCCGCAGAGAATCCGGGCGGAGGAGGGGGCAATTCCTGTGCAATGTCGAACGGATAGTCAATACCGCAGGGTTGAGGGGCGGTTTGTCGTCCTGTCCTGCGTATTCATCGGATTACTGCCGGTGCGGTTGACCGCATCGTAAAACGGGTCGCGCTCACGCGGCTTCGTCTGCAGGTAGTCCAGTGTGGCGCTTCGAGCAGCTTCAGCCGCATCGCGACCGCCTTCCATCTTCATCGGATAAGCACGCAGCGGACGGGAAGGGCTGGCATACGAGGCGCGCGTCATCTCTCCGTCCTGTTCCGGAGCAGAATCATGCCTTGCCGATGGTCCTGCCGCCTCTGGGGAAGCCGCTTTCGGCACCGCAACCGGTGCAGGCAGGTATACCGGTTCCTGCATCGAGCAGGAAACACCCCCCAACACTATCCACAGCAAAATAACGCGCTTTTTCATCAAGCCTCCTGACGGTGGATCGGCAACTTCTTTTTCAGCCGCAAGACAGTTATAGCGCCCGCCTTGCGCGGTTGTCAACGGTTTGATATGGCGTAAGTTATGGTTTACAGTTACGCCATGTTCAGAATCGTTGCCACGAAAATTTTTGATACCTGAATGAAGGCGCTTGATGGAAAAGGAAAGGAAACAAAGTATGAGAGCCATTTTAAAAAGCAGGATTCTGCCGGGATTGTTCATGACTTTTTTCGTTGCTGTCGCCTTCGCCCAGTCTGGTGGAAGCACCGTTGTCGATCCCCTGAAAATCAAGAAAATCCTCTCCCAAATCCCGCTGGACAAATCTTTCAAGTATGGAAGTTTGGCCGACAGGATCACCAATGTCGGATTGACGGTGGATTCGATCCGCTCAGAGCCACTCACAAAAAACGATATTCAAATCAGTATTGATACCAATGCACCGAATTCAGCGGTTCGCGCCATCTGTCCTATTGCCGGAAGTCCGGTCTATATAAAAAGAGGCAACAAGTACATCCCCCAAAACCGGACAGCCTACTGGCTGATGACAAACCGCTGCGATTTCAGGTGATAAGTCATATACGTAAAAAATCCCTGAAACACCTACGTTTCAGGGATTTGCAGCAAAATGCAATGAAATGCAAAAATGTCTGGTGGTGCCCGGGACCGGAATCGAACCGGTACGCCATTGCTGGCGAGAGATTTTAAGTCCTGAATAGTAGTAGATAAATCAATGCTGAATCACATTTTATGTGTCTGGATTCACCTCTGTGTCACATTTAGGTCTGTCCCAAATGTCACACCATTCTCGTTCTGTTTATGCTCTCCTGTAGTTGTCCAAGGCTATTACCCCTTCGTCCAGATGTTCTGGGCTGAGGTGCATATATCTCTGGGTTGTTATGATGGTGCTATGTCCCATCCATTCCTTAATAAACACAGCACTTTTCCCCGCCATAGCCAAGCGGCTTGCACAAGTATGTCTCAGGGTGTGGATCACAAAGTTTGGATCATCAAACAGTCCCATGTCCATTCTGAGGATGTCCCACTGAAGCCTAAGCTTGTTCTCGGATAAATCCTCGAATAAGTGGGGGCCATTTATGCGACCCATTCTCTTTTCTACAATTTCCTGTGCTCTCCCTGTAAGTGGTACAGACCGGGCTTGCTCAGTTTTTGTCTTATCTGCATGAAGGGTAGCCCTACGGTTCACACAGTCTTTCTTTGGAAGGTACAGGAGCTCTGACTTACGAAATCCTGTATCAATCCCCATCTCAATGAAGTCAGCTAACGATGTCAAGCCTCTACGGTTGCAGATAGCCAGCATCTTGCGCTCTTCAGCACCATCAAAGAAACGAATCCGGTGTTTTGGTTCCTTCCTACGGGGCATTCGTGGTGCTCTATCAATCCATCCCTCATCCTCAGCAGACTTCAGCATCATGGACAAGGCAGATAGCTTCTTGTTGACAGTAGCTGCTGAGTTCCCCTGGTCCTCAAACTTCATGGATAGCTCACGGACAACAGGGTAGGTTACATCTTTAACAGGAGTGTTCCTTCCGAGAAGCTCTAAGACCATCTCAGCGTTTGCTACAGAGACTCCTGAGTTATTCCCCCATTTCAACCTACGTGTTATATGGTACGCCTGAAGCATTGTTGGTTGTACAGTTTCCACAGGAACCACAGCGGGGATGTTATGGGTTCCTGTTAGTTTGGCCTGTGCTCTTCTTGTGAGTTCTTGAGCTTCCACCTGAGAGGCTTCTAGCTCAGATGCACAGGTTGCCCTGAATCTTCCTTTGCCGCTGCCAATACTGACTAACCAGCTTTTTCCTCGTTTGTATATTGGCATGTTGTACCTCCTTTCTCTATAAGAGTTTTTCTAACAAGGCGTATCCTTCGTTAGTGAGGGACACGATCTTTTCTTTCATATTTGTTGGATTCTCATCCAGTCTTATAAGGCCAAGGCCTTGAATTTTCCGTCCTTGCCTATGGGGAGCACCTCTACCTAAAGAT